>CAZSUR010000012.1:0-18759 GCA_964610075.1 uncultured Lachnospiraceae bacterium | reverse complement strand
AGCGCTCGGCAACCTGCTTGAAGCCGCAAACAACGAAGGCATACCGGTATTCGGAAGCGAGATAGAGCAGATGACGCAGGGTTGCGTTGCCGGCGAGGGCATCGACTACTTCGAGCTCGGCAAGCAGACCGGACGCATGGCAGCGAAGATAATCAGAGGCGAGGCGGATGCCGCATCGCTCGATTACGAAACGATCGAGCAGTCGCAGCTTTATATAAACTACGAAGCCGCAGAAAAGCTCGGCATAGAGATACCGCAAGAGCTGATGGGGCGTGCGATAAAGGTTGAAACGAAAGGATAAGATGGGACGATGAACGTCATAGCTACGATAATCGAGCAGGGCTCGATATACGCGATAGTTGCACTTGGAATATATATAACCTACGTGCTTCTCGATTTCCCGGATCTCACCGCCGACGGAAGCTTTCCGCTCGGAGCGGCGGTGACGGCGCGGTTGATAAGCGTCGGCGTCTCTCCCCTGCTCACCATCCCGATCTCGATACTCTGCGGAGCGGCAGCCGGACTCATCACCGGAGTGATCCACGTTAAGTTCAAGGTGCGCGATCTACTTGCATCCATAATAACGATGACCGCGCTGTATTCGGTAAATCTGCGTATAGCGGCATCCGCGAACGTGAATATATTCTCGCACGATACCATATTCAACAACGCCGTAACGAAGCGAATATTCGCAGGAGATAGCTACAAATACCGCACCGCGGTGATAGCTCTCGCGATAGCCGTGGTGCTGAAGCTGATCCTCGACTTTTTCATGAAAACAAAGGCAGGCTACCTGCTTCGTGCGGTCGGCTCAAACGAAAATATGGTAACCACTCTTGCCAAGGACAAGGGGCAGGTGAAGATATTCGGGCTGATGCTCACAAACGCGCTCATATCACTCTCCGGATGCATACTCACCCAGCAGCAGCGCTTTTTTGAGATATCAATGGGCACCGGAACGATGGTAGCCGGCCTTGCATCGGTTATAATCGGAATGAGTCTGTTCCGCGGAATCTCAAGGCTTCCTCTTCTTCGTCGCCTGCCGCGGAGATACAATATATTCGCGGATCTCACCCTATCGGTAATTATCGGAAGCATCGCATATAAGGGCTGCGTTCAGGCAGCGATATCGCTCGGACTTAACGCAAACGACATGAAGCTTATAACCGCAATCATGTTCTTCGCGATACTGATCCTCAGCCGATACAAGGACAATCGCACAAAGGAGGCTATATAATGCTGGAGCTTAAAAATATAGATAAGACCTTCCTTGCGGGAACCCCCGACGAAAACGTGCTTTTCGACGACTTTGAGCTTAAAATAAAGGACGGCGAGTTCGTGTCTATCATAGGCTCGAACGGAAGCGGAAAGACCACCCTTTTAAATATGATATGCGGAAACGTATCGCCCGATCGCGGCGATATACTGATCGACGGAAAAAGCATACTTCACAAAAAGGTTTTCCGCCGCTACGAGAGCATCGGCAGAGTCTATCAGAATCCGCTCGCAGGGAGCTGTGCCGATATGACCATTCTCGAGAATATGTCGCTCGCCGCAAACAAGGGAGGCAGCTTCGGGCTTTCGCGCGGAACGGACAAGCGCATGATCTCGCATTACCGTGTGATGCTGGCAGAGCTCGGGCTCGGGCTTGAGGATATGCTTCACGCATCGGTGGGAACGCTGTCCGGAGGTCAGCGTCAGGCATTGGCTCTGCTCATGTCGACGATGACCGATATAAAATTCCTTATACTCGACGAGCACACCGCCGCGCTCGACCCAAAGACCGCGGAGATAATAATGAGGCTAACCGATAAAATAGTGCGTGAGAAAAAGCTCACCGTACTCATGGTCACGCACAATCTGCGATATGCCGTCGAATACGGCAGCCGTCTTATAATGCTGCACGAGGGCAGGATCGTGCTCGATCGCGCGGGCGAGGAAAAGGCGCAAACGCAGGTGCAGGACGTGCTTTCACTATTTAACGAAATAAGCATCGAATCGGGCAACTGACAGATAATATCCACACGTTCGGCGTGTGGATATTTGTTTTACGGGGCAAGTCGAGCTTCTTAATAAGACGTGTGCTATCCGCCGCACACGAACTTCTTGCACTGACGTGGCAGAAGAGCACCGAGCTATCGACATAGCAGACACACCTCCACGCGTCGGAAAACGGCGCTTCGGTGGTGATATTGTCTAATATCCACGCACTTCCCTTTCCAATGCTGCGTTATGGCGAGCGAGCCGGGAGGATTTGCTACATACAGTCGTATAGCACGTCCCTTACAGTGATCGGAGTTACCTCACCTTTGCAAAGCATCAAAAGATACGCCTCGGCTGTATCGCGATCTCTCGTAACGTCGTAAACAAACTCGTATTCGCTGTCACCGCACGGCTCCGTTTTCACTACCAGGATCGAGTACAGCTCGCACGCGACACGCGGCTCGCCTGTCTCGATATCTGTTTTCAAAAGCTCATAATTCAAGCTGTAATTTTCACACGATATAGCACAAGACTTAACAACAGAAGTTTCTTTAACCTGATATAAATTCATTTGTCGTACTCCTTTTCGCTCAGGCTGTCACAATCTCTTATCAAACGTATGATAAGATTAAAATGCAGATGGATTTTTACCAAAGCAATTATAGCACGCAAAGCTTTGGTAGTAAACACGATTTTAAAATGTATTTTCGACAAAAACTTGCATTAACATTATTACTATTTTGTTAACAGCATGATTTCCGGAGCGGCTTTCAACGAATTATATCTATATTTGCCGTATTATGTCTGTTTTTTTCAACATTTTGAGAAATATACACCATATTTGCATAATTATAATAGTTCCTCTGTATATTCGCCGATAATATCCCGTTTTTCCACAATTTTATACATGACAGCTGAATATAAGTGATGTATAATCTGCATATAGTAATACGCCATCTACAAAGCGACTATAATCGGAGACAAAAATTGTGAAAAATCAACACCCATATTTAGAGCCTGCACCTCGAAGAATACTAAAAATCGGGCTGCCGGTGATAATTTTTTATCTTTCATACGTGATTTGGTACATAAAAACCTCGGGAGCGCTTCAAAATACGGTGAAGCTGGAGATAGCGTCAGCCATGCTCGAGCATATCGTAATGGCGCTCGCCATACTCGTTTGCGGCTCGTTCATACTCGATCTGTTTATAAAAAGGAGAATATAAAAACGCAGGGTGCGCCCCTTTATCGTGGGCTGCACCCTGCCGGTGTTCCAACTTAATCCAGATATGCAAGTATATCCGGAAACGGCTCAAGCGTACGCTTGAGTATTCCGTTCATATAGGCTCTTACCGTTCCGTAGTTGGATATCGGTCTCTGCTTGTCGCGCGCGCATCTCATGCGGTAGCTCATCTCGCGTTCGTTCAGCATACAGCCTCCGCAATGGATTATCATGTCGTAAGATTCTATATCCTGCGGAAAATCCTTACCGGAGGCAAAGGAAAACTCTATATCCTTTCCGATATATTTCTTTATCCACCCGGGAAGCTTCACCGTTCCGATATCCTCGCATTGACGATGGTGCGTGCACCCCTCGGCTATAAGTATCCTGCTTTTATCTGACAAGCGATCGAGCACAGCCGCGCCCTTTACCGCATCGGCAAGCAAGCCCTTATATCTCGCGAAAAGTATCGAGAAGGAGGTGAGCGGTATGTCGCGCGGCAGCTCGCGTGCGACGAGCCCAAACACCTGGCTGTCGGTTATGACAAGTGCCGGCTTCTCGCGCAGCCGTCCGAGCGCCTCACCGAGCTTGGTCTCCTTTGTGACGACGACCACGCCATCGGCATCGAGGATATCGCGTATGGTCTGCTGCTGCGGAAGTATAAGCCTACCCTTCGGAGCCGAGGCGTCGATCGGTGTAACGAGCACGACGGTATCGCCGGCACTTATTATATCCGAAACGATATGCCGCTCGTTTTCACGACCGCGTGCAAGCGCCGCAAGGCGCTCCTTCAGCTCCTCTATATTATGACCGGTCGCGGCGCTGACCGATATCGCGCCGTCTATAGCATCTGCTTTCGCTTCCGCCAGATCCGACTTGTTCATAACGACGATATAGGGTATCCCTCTGTCCGAGAGCTGTGATATCAGCGTCCGCTCAACGTCGGATAAGCCCTGTGACGAATCGACTACCACCACAGCCACATCGACCGAGCGGAGCACCTTATATGCCTTTTCTACGCGAAGCTGTCCAAGCTCGCCCTCGTCGTCAAGTCCGGGAGTGTCTATTATCACAACCGGGCCGAGCGGCAGCAGCTCCATAGCCTTCTGCACCGGATCGGTAGTAGTGCCGAGCACGTCGGACACGACAGCGAGACTCTGCCCCGTTATAGCGTTCACAACGCTCGATTTTCCGGCATTTCTTCTGCCGAAGAAGCCTATATGTACCCTTTCACCCGATGGGGTAGAATTAAGTCCCATAGCTTTGCCCTCCGTATGGTGTCAGATCAAAATCTAAAATCGCGCGAGCCTGCATCTATCCTGCAAAGGTTATCCTCGGCTATGCGCTTTACCTTCTCGTTCGGTATCTTCTGCATCTCGGCAGCTATAAGTGCCTCGCCTATCTCACGCGTCTTGTCGCTTGCGTAGTCGTTCAGATACTCCTTTAACGTCATAAGAGCGTTGGGATGGCAGCAGTTGAGTATCTGTCCGCTCTTGCACAGGCTCATGAATCGGTCTCCTGTTCTTCCCTCACGGTAGCACGCGGTGCAGAAGCTGGGGATATATCCGAGCTCCATGAGCCAGCGAACGACCTCGTCGAGCGTTCTGTTATCGCTTACGTCAAACTGCGAGGAGTTGTCGTCCTCCGCCTCGCGCTCGGCGTAGCCACCGACGCTCGTCCTCGATGCTCCGCTTATCTGAGAGATTCCGAGCCCGAGCAGGCGCTCTCTTACCGCCTGGCTCTCTCTTGTCGAGATTATCATGCCGGTATACGGAACCGCTATACGTATGCAAGCGCAGAGCTTTGCGAAGATGTCGTCGCTGATTCCGTTGTCGAACGCATCCGGATCTATATCGTCGGCGCGCTTTATTCTCGGCATACTTATCGTATGAGGGCCGACTCCGTGCACAGCCTCAAGATGCTCTGCGTGCATGAGCAGCGCAGCAAACTCGTATCTGTAAAGCTCGAGCCCATAGAGCACACCGAGTCCGACATCGTCGATTCCGCCCTCCATCGCGCGGTCCATAGCCTCGGTATGGTAAGCATAGTCGTGCTTGGGTCCGGTCGGATGGAGCTTTTCGTAGCTCTCCTTGTGGTAGGTCTCCTGGAACAGTATATACGTTCCGATGCCCGCCTCCTTGAGCTTGCGATAGTTTTCGACCGTCGTTGCTGCGATATTTACGTTAACGCGGCGTATAGCTCCGTTTTTGTGCTTTATCGAGTATATCGTCTTTATCGACTCGAGGATGTATTCGATCGGGTTGTTCACCGGATCCTCGCCAGCCTCGATAGCAAGGCGCTTGTGTCCCATATCCTGGAGCGCCGTCACCTCGCGGACGATATCCTCCTGCGACAGCTTCTTTCTCGATATATGCTTGTTCTTCAGATGGTACGGGCAGTATACGCAGCCGTTTACGCAGTAGTTGGAGAGATACAGCGGCGCGAACATTACTATTCGGTTGCCGTACAGATCCATTTTTATCTGCTTTGCAAGCTCGAATATCTCGTTATTCTTATCCTCGAGCTTACAGTCGAGCAGGACTGCCGCCTCGCGGTGAGTGAGTCCCTTTTTCAGCTTCGCCTTCTCGATTATGCTTGTGATTAGCTCCTCGTTTTCGCAATTTGCCTCTGCATATGCGAGAGTTTCCTTTACCTCCTCGTCGCATATAAATTCTTCTGCTTTAAGTGATTTCGGATCGTACATGATTCTTTTTCCTTTCTTTCGGGTCAGGTATTCCTTCTCCGTTAGTTGTTTTTATTTTTCCGTCGTAATACTTGAGTACGCGGTTTTTGCGCTTACCCCGTCAAGCTTTCCGATCTTGCCGGAAAGCGCGCTTATAACATCGTGCGGAGCCTCCGCAACGATGCTTATTATATTAACACCGGCTTTTCGGTGGGGGATCCCCATACGACCGATGATATAATCTCCGTATTCGTGAAGCACCGTATTCAGCTTTTCTACCGAATCGGTATTTTCAACGATTATGCCGATAACAGCTATTCTTGATTCCATAGCTTACCCTCCAAAATAAAATTTGCGTCGATGACGCTCATCGCTTGCCCGAAGGCTCACGGGATTCGAGGTCAAAGACGCAAATCTTCATTTCCGACATATCCTGCACCGGGAGCGATCGCGGTACGCATACCGCGGCTCTGCGCACGGAGGTGCGGCATTATACTGCCGCCGGCGTGCGACCGGTCGATGCAAGCTTATATCATTTTAAAGTGCGCGTCTTTCGCCTCAAAGCATTTTTGACGTCAGTACACGTATTACGCGGTCACTCGGCGCTGAACTCGTCCTTGCCGACACCGCAAAGAGGACACACGAAATCATCGCTCACGTCCTCCCACTTCGTTCCGGGAGCGATTCCGTTATCGGGATCTCCCGCAGCCTCATCGTAAACGTATCCGCATACGTCGCATACGTATTTTGCCATAATAGCTTCCTCCATCGTAATAATTTATCCTATCGGCTCAAAATCCTCGACTCCGTGCTTGCAGAGCGGGCAGATGAAATCCGCCGGGAGCGTATCGCCCTCGTAGACGTAGCCACATATCTTGCAAACGAAGCCCTTCTTATCCTCACCTATGGAAGCCGGCTTCGGCTTTATATTCTTGAAGTAATAGTCGTAGGTCACCGACTCGGTTGCCGCAAGCACCTCGCCGCTCGTCACCTGGGCGATAAAGAGGGTGTGCGTGCCGTAATCGTAAGCATTCTCCACCTTAGCCGAGAGCACGGCGTTCGTATGCTCGCTTATATATCTTATACCGTTCTCGGTTCTGTTATCCTCGACCGATGCAAATTTATCAACGTCTCTGCCGCTGCAGAAGCCGTATTTCTCGAACGTTTCAAAGGGCACAGAGGTATCGAGCACCGATACGTTGAACGCTCCGCTTTTCTGCACCATATCGTGCGTCAGGTTAGCCTTGTTTACCGCAACGGCTATTCTGTTCGGAGAGTCGGTCACCTGCATAACCGTATTTATTATGCAGCCGTTGTCCTTGTCTCCGTCCCTTGCGGTGAGCACGAACAAGCCGTAGGAGAGCTTGAACATCGCGTTTTTGTCCACCACCTGATCTGCCATCTCGACCACCTTGACCGAATCCGCGATCTCGCACGCCATAGCCTCGAGCGTGTCAAGGCTGTCCGCCTTCACCGACGAACGGATGCTTAAGGTGCTATCAAGGAAGCTTATGTTTTTAAGCTTCGAGCACAGCTCTCTCATAAGCGAGCCGGAGGTGGGCGCCCACGAGCCGTTTTCGATAAAGCCTATCGTTCTGTTCTGCAGATTGTGTGCAACGATATCGCTTATAAGCGTCTCCATCGGAGAGAATATGCCAGCGTTATAGGTCGAGCTTGCAAAAACGATATGACTGCATCTGAAAGCCTCGGCTACTATAAAGGACGGATGCGTTTGAGATACATCGTACATCGCTATATTGCGTATGCCCTTCTCGGCAAGCTTGGATGCGAGTATCTCCGCCGCGTTCTGAGTATTTCCGTATATCGAGCCGTACGCTATCATTACCGTCTTATCCTCGGGCGTATACGAGCTCCATTTCTGATATTTTTCGATGAATTTCGAGAAGCCGCCGCGCCATATCGGGCCGTGAAGCGGGCAGATCATATCTATATCCAGCGCCGTCGCCTTCTTTAAAAGCGCCTGGACCTGAGTACCATACTTTCCGACGATATTGGTGTAATAGCGTCTCGCCTCGCTCATCCACGCGTCGTCTACGTTTATCTCGTCAGCGAATATATTTCCGTTAAGCGCTCCGAACGTACCGAATGCATCGGCTGAAAAGAGCACCTTGTCAAGCGAATCATAGGTGACCATAGCCTCAGGCCAGTGCACCATCGGAGCCATAGCAAAATGCAGGGTGTGGCGTCCTACCGAAAGCTCGCTTCCCTCGCCGACAAGCACAACGCGAGATTCGTCAATATGTCCAAAGAACTGCTCGACCATGGCGTAAGCCTTTTTGTTGCAAACGAGCTTCATCTCGGGATATTTTTCGCTTATCTGAAATACAGCCGCGCAATGATCGGGCTCCATGTGATTGATAACAAGATAATCAAGGCTTCTGCCCACAAGAACACTCTCGATATTTTCAAACAGTTTGTCCTTTACGGTAGCATCCGCCGTATCGAAAAGCACGTTTTTCTCGTCGGTCAAAAGATAAGAGTTATACGACATACCCTTGTCCACCGGGTATACGTTTTCAAAAAGCGACAGTCTGCGATCGCTTGCTCCGACGTAATACAGATCGTCCTTTATCTTCATAACATTATGCATACGGAACCCCCATTTTATTCATTGCGTTTTTTTCCCATTATACAGGTGTAGGCAAAACCGCATAAAAACGGTTTTGCCGCACTTATTTTATGTTTTTTTGAGCATTAAAGCTTATTTACGTGATCAACAAATCGCAAGAAAGCATCCTTCGATTTGTACACTCCGGCGTCACGCAGAACGTTTAAAAATACCTTTCCGACCTCTTTTTTCAGTATGTCGGCTGCGTTCTCTGCGGTGAAGGTATATCTGCTTTTGAGCTCCTCGAGCCAATCTGCGTGCTTTGCAAGCGCTTCGTCGCCCGAGATATCATCACCCGACAGAACAGCCTTTTCAAGTCCGGCAAGCTCACCCTTGAGTCTTGACGGAAGAACAGCCAGGCCCATTACCTCGATAAGACCGATATTTTCCTTCTTTATGTGGTGATACTCCGCGTGCGGATGATAAAGTCCAAGCGGATGCTCATCGGTCGTGATATTGTTTCTGAGCACCAGATCCAGCTCGAATCTGCCGTCTCTCGTTCTCGCTATCGGAGTTATCGTATTGTGCGGAACTCCCTCCGTTTCGGCGTATATATACGCCTCCTCGTCGGTATATCCGCGCCAAGCGGTAAGTATCTTATCGGCAAGATCGGTGATCTCCTTCTTGCTCTCTCCGGAAAGTCGGATTACCGACATCGGCCACTTAACGATGCCTGCTTCGACTCCGTCGAAGCCGTCGAACGCTATCTTTGTCTCGATGGGCGCACGCTCCATTGCAAAGGTGTATCTTCCGCCCTGGAAATGATCGTGCGAAAGTATCGAGCCGCCGACTATCGGCAGGTCTGCGTTCGAGCCGATGAAATAATGCGGAAACATTCCGACAAAATCGAGAAGCTTCTCAAAGGTCGCGCGACTTATCTTCATCGGCACGTGCTCACCGTTAAAGGCGATGCAATGCTCGTTATAATAAACGTACGGAGAATACTGAAGTCCCCAGCTTTCCCCTGCGAGAGTTATCGGGATTATTCTGTGATTTCCTCTTGCGGCAAAATCGACACGACCCGCGTATCCCTCGTTCTCGCGGCAGAGCGCACACTTGGGATATCCTGCCGACGGAGCGTTCTTCGCCGCAGCTATCGCCTTCGGATCCTTCTCGGGCTTCGAGAGGTTGACCGTGATATCAAGCGTGCCGTATTCGGTGTCCGCCGTCCACTTCATGTCCTTTGCGACACGATCGCGGCGGATGTAGTTGGTATCTCCGCTGAGGCGGTAGAAAAAGTCGGTAGCCTCCTCGGGATTGCCGGAGTAAAGCTGATGGAATCGCGCCACTACCTCTCTCGGCAGCGGAGTCAGCGCTCCCATAAGCTTGGTATCAAACAGATCTCTGAAGGTTATGCTGTCGACGATTATACCGCGTGCCGCGGCATCGTCGCAAAGCACCTCGAGCACAGCCTCGAGCGTCGGCTCCTCCGCCGGTGCCTCCTCCTCGGTATAGCTGTCGAGCTGCATAATGCTAAGTAATGCATTTCTTGTATAAATCACGTCGTACGGAGTTATAAGCTCACGCTCCAACGCATATTTAAGCAACGAGTCTATCGCCTGATTTACTGTCATACCCTTCTCCTCTGCTTTTCTATACTATTATTATAAGCGCACCGGCATAAAAAGTCAACGCCGGCACGCCTATATTTAAGACTTTTTAACATTTCCAACACGTTCCGTGACCTATCGTCTGTTACACGGATATTATCGGCAGAAAATGCCGGATAAATTCACCGCAGTCACGCGGCTGCCCGATTTATTTTATAGCCGCAAGCAGCTTTTCGGTCATCTCGGTGCAGGAAAGCACGCTCTGCGTATCCTTGTCCGCGATATCCGCCGTACGATAGCCGGCGTTAAGCACATCGTCTACCGCGCGCTCGATGCATACAGCCTCCTCCTCGAGATCGAAGGAGTATCTGAGCATCATGGCAGCCGAAAGCACGGTCGCTATCGGATTTGCCTTGTTCTGACCGGCGATGTCCGGTGCCGAGCCGTGGATCGGCTCGTACATTCCGCACTTCGTGTCTCCGAGAGATGCGGAGGGGAGCAGTCCTATCGAGCCTGTGAGCTGCGAGGACTCATCCGAAAGGATATCTCCAAACATATTCGAGGTAACGACAACGTCAAACTGAGCAGGATTGCGTATGAGCTGCATTGCGGCATTATCAACCAGCATATCGGTGCAGGTAACGTCGGGATACTCCTCGGCTACGCGGTGAACTGTCTCTCTCCAAAGTCTGGAGCTTTCAAGGACATTCGCCTTGTCGATGCTTATTACTCTCTTGCTTCTCTTGCGAGCAGTCTCGAATGCGACTCTTGCTATACGCTCTATCTCCTTTACGCTGTAGCACTCGGTGTCATAAGCCTCCTCGCCCATGTCACCCTCGCGGCGTCCGCGCTCACCGAAGTAGATTCCTCCGGTAAGCTCTCTTATCATAACGATGTCTATACCGCCGGCTACTATATCTTCGCGGAGGGGGCAAGCTCCCTTAAGCGCAGGATAAAGCTTTGCAGGTCTGATGTTCGTATAAAGTCCGAGCGCCGAGCGTACGCCGAGCAGCGCCTTCTCGGGACGGAGGTTTCCGGGAAGCGTGTCCCACTTCGGGCCTCCGACGGCACCGAGTATAACGCTGTCGCTTGCGAGGCAGCCCTCTACCGTCTCCTTCGGGAGCGGCTCGCCGGTTGCGTCGATAGCGCAGCCTCCTGCGAGATACGAGGTAAATTCAAACTTGTGGCCGTACTTTTCGCCTATCTTCTCAAGCACCGCAACGGCGCTGTCAACGATCTCCGGGCCTATTCCGTCACCCTTCAAAAGAGCTATCTTATAATCCATTTTTATCACCCTGCCGCGGACATTTCCCCACGGCACCCTTTCTCATTGGAATTATGTATTATTTTACCGTACCGTCTTTTATTGCGGCGATAAGTCCGCCGGAAGAAATGATAGACTGGATGAATGCAGGGAACGGCTCGGTCTTGTACTCCTCGCCTGTGGTCTTGTTGAGTATAACGCCTGCATCAAGGTCTACCGACAGCTCGTTGCCCTCGGATATCGCATCGACAGCCTCCGGGCACTCGATTATAGGAAGTCCTATGTTTATCGAGTTGCGGTAGAATATTCTTGCAAAGCTTTTAGCGATAACGAGCGAGATCCCGCTCTCCTTTATCGCTATCGGAGCGTGCTCACGCGAGGAGCCGCAGCCGAAGTTGTAGCCGGCAACCATGATGTCGCCCTTGCATACTCTTCCGACGAAGGTAGCGTCCAGATCCTCCATGCAGTGGGAGGCGAGCTCCTTTACGTCTATCGTGTTAAGATAACGCGCCGGGATTATTACGTCGGTGTCTACGTTATCGGCATATTTTATTACTTTTCCGTCGAATTTCATATTACATTACCTCCTCGGGAGATGAAATTTTTCCTGTGATAGCGGAAGCTGCTGCAACCGCCGGGCTTGCGAGGTATACCTCGGATTTGGGATGTCCCATACGTCCGACGAAGTTGCGGTTTGTCGTAGCAACGGCACGCTCGCCCTCTGCAAGTATTCCCATGTGTCCGCCAAGGCAGGGGCCGCAGGTAGGTGTAGATACGGTAGCACCGGCGTCGATGAATATCTTAAGCAGTCCAAGCTCCATAGCCTCGAGATATATCTTCTGCGTAGCGGGAATGATTATCGTGCGAACGCCCTTCTTTACCTTCTTACCGCGCATTATCTCTGCTGCGATCTTGAAGTCCTCGAGACGTCCGTTCGTGCACGAGCCGATAACGACCTGATCTATCTTGATCTCGTCGATATCCTCTACACGATGAGTGTTTTCGGGAAGATGCGGGAATGCGACCGTAGGTCTTATCTCGCTCATATCTATAACGTAGGTCTTTTCATACTCGGCATCCGGATCGGCAGAGTATATTACCGGCTCCTTGCCGCCTGCCTCGCGGATAAACTCGACCGTCTTTTCGTCAACCTCGAAGATACCGTTTTTAGCGCCGGCTTCGATAGCCATGTTAGCCATACAAAGTCTGTCGCTTACCGAAAGAGAATGAACTCCCTCTCCGCAGAACTCCATAGATTTGTAAAGAGCTCCGTCAACGCCTATCATTCCGATGATGTGGAGGATGACGTCCTTTCCGTATACGTTAGGAGAAAGCTCTCCGCGAAGCTCAAACTTGATAGCAGACGGAACCTTGAACCAAGCCTTTCCGGTAGCCATTCCGCAAGCCATGTCAGTGGAGCCGACTCCGGTCGAGAACGCACCGAGAGCTCCGTAGGTACAGGTATGCGAATCCGCGCCGATAACTATATCACCGCTTACGACCAGGCCTTTTTCGGGAAGCAGAGCGTGCTCGACTCCCATCTCTCCGACGTCATAATAGTTGGTGATATCCATTTCGTTTGCAAAGCAGCGGCACATCTTGCACTGCTCGGCAGCCTTGATGTCCTTGTTCGGTGCAAAGTGGTCCATGACCATAGCGACCTTATCGCGGTCGAAAACCTTGTTGCAGTCAAGCTTCTTATACTCTCTTATCGCAACCGGAGAGGTAACGTCGTTTCCGAGCACCATATCAACGTTTGCGAGGATAAGCTGTCCTGCCGAAACAGAAGGAAGCCCTGCATGTGCAGCTAAAATTTTCTGCGTCATTGTCATACCCATAATTTATTTCTCCTTTTTAGATAATTCATATTCATAAGAGTCCATAAGAGCGGTAAAGCTCGCCTCTATTATGTCGCACGAAACTCCTATCGTGGTAAATACGGAGTCGCTGTCCCTCGATTCTATAAGCACCCTTACCTTCGAATCGGTAGCAAAGCCCGACTCGATGACGCGTACCTTATAGTCCTGCAGCTTCATCTCGTTAATCTCGGGATAGAATACCTGGATCGCGCGGCGCAGCGCCTTATCAAGCGCGTTTACCGGGCCGTTTCCGGCGTCGCATGTGAGCTCGGTCTTGCCGCCGACCTCTATCTTTACCATAGCCATCGACTGCTGCTCTCCGTCCGGAGCCGGGAAGTCGTCGCTTGTACGGTACATTATCACGCGGAAATGCGGCTTCCACATTCCAAGCTGCTTTTTGACGAGAAGCTCGAAGCTTGCGTCGGCACCCTCGTATTGGTAGCCGAAATATTCGCGTTTTTTAAGCTCCTCGGTTATCTCTATCGTTTCCTTCGACTGCTTTGTAAGCTCCGGCGCGAAGCGCTGTATCCTCGGAAGCACGGTACCGCGTCCAGATACCTCGCTTAAAAGGAATTTTCTTTCGTTTCCGACAAGCTCGGGATCTATATGCTCGAAGGATGCGCTGAGCTTTCGCACGCCGTCTATGTGCATTCCGCCCTTGTGCGCGAACGCGCTCTTTCCGACGTACGGCTGATTGTTGCGAATGCGCACGTTCGATATATCAGATATGCGGCGCGCAGTGTTGCGAAGCTCGTGAAGCATGATGCCGCAATCGCAGTCGCATTTAAGGGTGAGATTCGCTATTATCGTGCTGAGATCCGCGTTGCCGCATCTCTCACCGAAGCCGACAAACGTTCCCTGCACCTGAGCGGCGCCTGCCGATACCGCAGCCATAGAGTTTGCAACGGCACAGCCGGAATCGTTGTGGCAATGTATAGATATACGCACGTTCGGAAATCTCTCTGCAACGACGGAGGTCACCTTTGATATATCGTTGGGAAGCTTACCGCCGTTGGTGTCGCACAGACATATAACGTCGGCTCCGCCATCTACCGCCGCACAAAGCACCTGCATCGAGTAATCACTGTCATCGGCATAGCCGTCGAAGAAATGCTCGGCATCGAATATTACCTCTTTGCCGTTCTTCTTGAGATACGCCACCGTATCGAACACGATACGCAGGTTATCCTCCGGCGATATCTTCAGTATCTCGGTAACGTGCAGCTTCCACGCCTTGCCGAAGATGGCAACGCACGGAGTTTCAGCCGAAAGAAGGCTTACGATGTTCGCGTCCTCCTCGACCTTCACGTTGCTTCGAGCGGTGCTGCCGAACGCGCACAGCTTGGAGTTTTCAAGATGAATATCCTTTACCGCCTCGAAAAACTTTAGGTCCTTCGGGTTCGAGCCGGGGTTTCCTGCCTCGATATACGTGACTCCGAAGGCATCGAGCGCCTTGACGATGTTCAGCTTATCCTGAACCGAAAAGGAGATGCCCTCTCCCTGCGCTCCGTCGCGCAGAGTGGAGTCGAATATTTCTATCTTCCTCTTTAGATTATCCATTTACCTCTCCTGTGTTAAACAAGTTTGTTCGCCGCATTGAGATATGCAAAGATGCTCGCCTCGACTATATCGGTGGAAAGTCCTCTGCCGTTTATCGTGTTGTCGCCGGATTTTATCTTGACAACGACCTCGCCGAGCGTATCCTTGCCCTCGGATACCGAGTTTATAACGTATTTTTCAAGGGTGTGAGCCGGGAGCTTCATTATCTTGTCTATCGCATTGTAGGCGGCATCTCTCGGGCCGTCTCCCATGGATACCTCCTCAAGCACTTCATCCTCATGTGTGAGCCTTATTGTGCAGGTAGCCGTCGTCATATTGCCGGAATGTACATCGAAACGGTCAAGCTTATACTTGTGAGCATCAGCCACGTTCTTGTGGTTGACAAGCGCCTCAATATCGCTGTCGGTAACCGTCTTTTTCTTGTCGCAGAGCTGCTTGAAGCGCTCAAAGCAAGCTACAAGCTCCTCATCGGTGAGATCATATCCGAGCTCGTGCAGTCTGTCAGCCAGCGCGTGCTTGCCGGAGTGCTTACCGAGCACCATCTGATTTGTCGTAACGCCTACCGATTCGGGGGTGAGTATCTCGTAGGTGCTCTTGTTCGCGAGCACGCCGTGCTGATGTATTCCCGACTCGTGAGCGAAGGCGTTAGCACCGACAATAGGCTTGTTTATAGGCGCGCTCTGACCGATTATATTGTATATGCGCTTACTTGCGCGGTATATCTGCTTTGTGTCTATTCTCGGGAGCTCCGGATAAAGCGCCGGCCTTGTATGCATCGCCATTACGACCTCCTCAAGCGAGGTGTTTCCTGCGCGCTCACCGAGGCCGTTGACGGTGCACTCTATCTGAAGCGCTCCGCCGCGCACGCCTGCGAGAGCGTTCGCAACAGCCATGCCGAGATCGTTGTGGCAGTGCACCGAAAGCTCGGCTCTGTCACAATTTTCAACGTTTGTGATAAGATATTCTATCATCGCCTGCATCTCCGGCGGAGTCGTATATCCGACCGTGTCCGGGATGTTTACGACCTTTGCTCCGTTTTCGATGGCGGTATATACCACCTTCGCCAAAAACTCGGGCTCGCTTCTCATAGCGTCCTCGGCTGAAAATTCTATGTTGGAGCAATATTTCGCCGCATATCTCGTCATCTCCGCAACGCGGCGAAGCACCTCCTCCTCGCTCATGCGAAGCTTATACTGCATATGAACGGGAGAGGTTGCGAGAAATACGTGTATTCTGGGATCTACTGCGTTTTTCACAGCCTCGTATGCTGCGTCTATATCCTTTTCGACACATCTTGCAAGCGATGCCACCGAACAGTCCTTTACCGTTTCGGCAATCGTCTTTACCGATTCGAAGTCTCCGGGAGAGGACACCGCAAAGCCTGCCTCTATAACGTCAACGCGCAGCTTCTCAAGCAGCTTTGCAACCTCGATCTTTTCATCAAGGTTCATGCTGCAGCCGGGAGCCTGCTCGCCGTCGCGAAGGGTGGTATCGAAAATTTTAATCTGACTCATCGTGATCTTTCTCCATAATCGTTATGTATATCATCCCTGGCTGAGCCTGCGGCATAATACCGAGGCTCGAGCCGGGATAGGATTTCGCTTTTAGTTTATAACTGCGCCGCGATCGGCAGAGGAAACGTTTCTCGCATATCTTGCGAGATATCCGGTAATATCCTTCTTGACCTTAAGCTCGGTCGTCTTTTTGCGCTCCTCAAGCTCGGCGGAGGGTATATCAAGCTCGATCTTGTAGTTCGGGATGTCGATAATGATGTTATCTCCCTCGCGGACGTACGCGATAGCTCCGCCGCTGACAGCCTCGGGCGAGACGTGACCGATGGATGCACCTCTCGTAGCTCCGGAGAAACGTCCGTCGGTTATAAGCGCGACGTCCTTATCAAGTCCCATTCCGGCAATGGCGGAGGTGGGAGAGAGCATCTCACGCATACCGGGACCGCCTGCCGGTCCCTCGTATCTTATAACGACGACGTCGCCCTTTTTGATCTTGCCGCCGTAGATAGCGGTTATAGCCTCCTCCTCGCTGTCAAAAACGCGAGCAGGACCGCTGTGCACCAGCATTTGAGGTGCAACTGCGCTTCTCTTTACGACCGCACCGTAGGGTGCAAGCGAGCCGAACAGCACCGCAAGTCCGCCCGTCGCGGAATAAGGAGCGTCGATCGGATGTATAACATCGTAATTCTTTACGTAAGAGTTCTTGATATTCTCGCCGACCTTCTTGCCGGTAACTGTCATAAGCTCAAGGTCGAGCATAGACTTCTTCGAGAGCTCGTTCATAACGGCGTACACTCCACCGGCAGCGTCAAGCTCCTGAACGTGATGCGTTCCTGCCGGAGCAAGTCTGCAAAGGTTCGGCGTTGCCTCGCTTATCTCGTTTACCTTTTTAAGGTCTATGCGAACTCCTGCCTCCGCCGCGATAGCGGTAAGGTGGAGAAGCGAGTTGCTTGAGCAGCCGAGCGCCATATCAACCGTCAGCGCGTTTTTAAACGCAGCCTCGCTCATTATATCGAGCGGACGGAGGTTCTCCGCCACAAGCTCTACCGCACGCATACCGGCAGCCTTAGCCAAGCGCTTGCGAGCTGCATGAACAGCCGGGATCGTTCCGTTTCCGGGCAGAGCCATTCCCAGCACCTCGCACAGACAGTTCATGGAGTTTGCCGTGAACATTCCGGAGCACGAGCCGCAGCCCGGGCAGGCGTTATCCTCGAAATAACGCAGTCTGTCATCGTCTATCGTGCCGTTTTTATACGCTCCGACAGCCTCGAAAACGCTGTTGAGGTCCATCGGCACGTTCTCGTCCGAGCAGTTTGAAAGCATGGGGCCTCCCGATACGAATATCGACGGTATATTAAGCCTTGCCGCCGCCATAAGCATTCCGGGCACTATCTTATCACAGTTGGGGATAAACACAAGGCCATCAAAGCAATGCGCTCTCACCATGCACTCGATACTGTCGGCTATAAGCTCGCGCGAGGCGAGCGAATATTTCATGCCGGTGTGTCCCATGGCAAGTCCGTCGCAAACACCGATGACGTTGAACTCCATCGGAGTTCCGCCTGCCATAAGCACGCCGTCCTTTGCGCTGCGGCTGATATCCTTAAGATGCACGTGGCCGGGTATCACCTCATTGAAGGAGTTTACGATACCTATAAGCGGCTTCTTTATCTGCGTATCCGTATATCCCATTGCCTTGAGCAATGAGCGCTGGGGAGCTCGTTCGGCTCCCTTTTTCATACTGTCGCTGTTCATGTCAAACACCTCTTGAATCTTATATCAGTTGTTTATAAGCTTATCTTCACCGTTCCAGCTGTAAAGCTTGCGAAGCTCCTCGCCTATTGCTTCCGCAGGATGGAGCGCCTGATTCTTTCTCATAGCGTTGAAGTGCGGGCAGCCGACCTGATTCTCGGTGAGCCATTCCTTTGCGAAGCTTCCGTCCTGTATGTCGGAGAGGATCTTCTTCATAGCCTTCTTTGTCTCGTCAGTAACGATCTTCGGGCCGGTGATGTAATCGCCGTACTCGGCGGTGTTGGAGATGGAGTATCTCATTCCTGCAAATCCGGACTGATATATAAGATCAACTATCAGCTTCATCTCGTGGATGCACTCGAAATAAGCGTTTCTCGGATCATAGCCTGCCTCGACCAGAGTCTCAAAGCCTGCCTTCATAAGAGCGCATACGCCGCCGCAGAGGACAGCCTGCTCACCGAAGAGGTCGGTCTCGGTCTCAGTCTTGAAGGTTGTCTCAAGTACACCTGCTCTTGCTCCGCCGATAGCGAGCGAGTATGCAAGCGCCTTGTCGAGAGCCTTGCCGGTTGCATCCTGATGTACTGCAACGAGGCACGGTACACCCTTGCCTGCCTGATATTCGCTTCTTACCGTATGACCCGGTCCCTTCGGAGCGATCATCGTAACGTCTACATTCTTTGGCGGAACGATCTGTCCGAAATGAATGTTGAAGCCGTGTGCAAACATTAACATATTGCCCTCTTCAA
>CAZSUR010000011.1:0-19750 GCA_964610075.1 uncultured Lachnospiraceae bacterium | reverse complement strand
ACACCGCCGCATGAATTTTCGCCTCCGATGCTTAAAAGCCGCACTTTCGGCAATAATATAAGCGGACCCCAAAATACGTCTGGAGGATAATAAAATGAAAAACGAAAAGAACTGCAAAAACGGCTGCGGATGCGGCTATAACAAGAGCATCTCCTGCTCGGTAACACAGTGTGCAAACCACGCCGAGAAGGAAAACTACTGCGCGCTCGAGCAGGTAGTCATCGGAACACATGAGGCAAATCCGACGATGGATGAATGTGTCGACTGCCGCTCCTTCCGCGCAAAATAAGCTCAGAGCGAAATTAACAGCGGCAGGTGAGGCTTTATCGGCCCGCTTGTCGCTGTCTACATATGAGAAAGGAGAAAAAGATGTGCCGATATGCACCGACTTTTTTCCAAAACTATTGACAAAGTGCTTTTCATTTGCTATAATTGTACCCGTTGGTATGCTGCTATGGCTCAGTCGGTAGAGCACATCCTTGGTAAGGATGAGGTCGACAGTTCGATTCTGTCTAGCAGCTCCACTGAATCCCGTTCGCTTACGCGGACGGGATTTTTGTTTTGCAAAAAGCGCGCCGTATGCACATCCGGCGCGTTTTTTATTCAAAAGCAGACTGTCATCCCGGCACGCGCAATTATAATGCGCGCTCTCCGGCACGAGGCGGATGAGATCGCGGCGAGATAATTCCTTGCGTCACAACACGGATCCTACGGCAGGACGGAGCGAGAGCGGTTATCGCGGCACCTCCGCGATTTTCCCGAATCCGCATCCCGCGCCGCGAGCGTCTCATGCGCCGGGCGATATCCAATACGCGCCGAGATCTCCGACGGGATCGAAGCCGGCAAAAATCATGAGAAGATTTCGGCACACGAAAAAAACGACGAGCCACAGCGCCACGATACATAGCGCCGTGATCGCGCACCGCGCGATGCTGCGCTTGTTTTTCAATATCATAACGAGCATAAGCAAATCGAGCGCCGCAAGCATCACCGGCAGGCTGACCAAAAAGACGTTATACCTCACCGCCGCGCCGAAATCGAGTTGCAGAAGTGCATCAAACGCCCGAGTTCCGCCACACGACGGGCAGTATAGCTTGCAGATATCGTGTATAACGCAGCGCGACAGAGGCGGCGCAATGACCGAAAGCATCCATCTGAAAAGCATAAACGCAGGGCAGAGCAGCAGCGCACCTACATTCGCCGCGGCGAGAGCCGCAAGCCTACGGCGACGTATTGTTTTATCATTCTCCATTATATATCATCCCTTATTCAAGCATATCTGTAATCGGATCGCATCCTTGTGGGAACGCCAAGCTCGCACACCCGGCATACAGTAGCATCTCGCTTCGGTACCATCGCGCAAAAGCACCGCATCCTCAAAAACCCATGCTCGTCCCGACAGCACGGCGCAAAATGACCGCACCTCGCAGCGGCGCAGCATCAACGTATCCGTCACCGCGGCGCTCGCATACCGCCAATATCCCGACTTATCCGAGCTTTTCGCGCGGCATATCTCCGCACATCTGCATACATTCTATCACAATACCGCCGCAAAGGACATATTTTTCATGAAAATTATTGTTTTTTCTCCACATAGCTGATATAATTAATCTATATCAAGCATGAAAAGAGGTATCGTCATGGAAGATAATATGAACAACGTCACTCCCGAAAACGAAACGGCTAACGCTAACGCAAACGCATACGAGCCTGCGGCTCCGGCATATAACGAATATCAGCCCATGAACACGATCCCGCCGGTATACGGAGCTCCGATGGCGCACGCTCCGACAAAGGACTACAAGGGGCTTTCGATCGCTGCACTTGTGCTCGGAATCGTCTCGATCGTAATGTCGCTCGGCTGCTGCTGCATCGTTCCGCTCTTTTTGTCGCTGCCCTGCGCTATCGCCGGACTCATATGCTCGCTTGTATTCCGCGCAAAGACACACTCCTTCTCTCCTATGGCGCTCGCAGGCTTTATCTGCAGCATAGTCGGCCTTGCACTCAGCGTTACTATGCTGATAACGGTAGTGTTCATGATGATCGTTGACACTAATGTCTCTACCGATATAGCACGCGAGTTCACAGACGCTTTCACAGCAGAGGATCTGCCTTATTGGTATTATTGATCGGACATCGCCGCATCTTTTGACGCAAGATGCGGCGATTATGTTTTTTTCGGCATACTTTCGCTCGCAAACGAGCAGAATATAGCTGTAAATGCGGATGCGCCGCGGAATATACCGCCGAATATAATTGCAAATATCCGCCGTTTATGCTATACTTTACGTATGCTTCGGTCGCGCGCCGGCGACGATCACAACGGAAGGCGCACGGCTCCGGCTCGGTGCACAAACCGAGCTGCACAACGCTATTTTATCTTGAATGGGTGATAATATTGAATAAACAAACCATTAAGCTGTCCGAGGGAGTAAACCTAAATATTATACAGTCGGACAAATTTAAGACCAACTTTCTGTCGATAGATTTTCTCTGCCGCGCAAGCGCCGAGGATGCAGCGAAGAATGCGCTTATCCCGAGGGTGCTGCTGCAGGGCACCGAAAGCTATCCGGACATGAGGAGCATCCAGACGCGCCTCGAGGAGCTTTACTCCGCCGAGATATCCCCCACGCTTGCGCGAAGCGGTGATATCACACGCTTCGGCTTTGCCGCGTATATGCTGGATAACAGCTACACCGACGGCGAGGACGTAACGGCAGGGGTGCTTGATATGCTAAACGAGCTCATCTTCCACCCGAGACTAAGCGAAGAAGGACTGCTGTGCGAGGAATACGTAAAGCTTGAGGGAATAAATCTCGCAAACGACATACGCGCACAGATAAACAACAAGCCCAGCTATGCTCTCCGCCGTGCCAGAGAGGAGCTTCTGCGCGGAGACGCGGCAGCCTCCCCCGAGGCGGGAACGCCGGAGGAAGCCGAGTCGGTAACGGCTCGCGAGCTGACCGAGCAATACCGCTGCGTGATAGACCACGCGTGCGTTGAGATATATTTCGTCGGCCGCGCGGATACCGATATGCTCTGCCGACGTTTCGGAGAAACGTTCGGCGCGAGCACCTCGCGCGAGGTGTCGGACGGAAGCAAAAAGCTTAAAAGAAGAAACGAGCCTCTGCACGAGGTCGTCGAAATGCAGCCGGTAACCCAGGCAAAGCTGAGCCTCGGCTTTATAACCGACCGCTCGCTTGCAGACGGGGATTACAGCAGCTTTGTGCTCGCACGCGAGATATTCGGTGGCTCGCCGTCGTCAAAGCTTTTCGTAAACGTGCGTGAAAAGCTGAGCCTTTGCTACTACTGCTCGGCAATACCCGATTCGCTCAAGGGCACGATGATAGTCACCTCCGGAATCGAGGAGGCTAACTTTGACCCGGCAAAGAACGAGATCCTTGCACAGCTTGAGGCGATGAAGCGTTGCGAGATCACCGAGGAAGAGCTTGATGCCGCGAAAAAGTCGCTTATAAACGGCTACCGCGAGCTCGGGGACGATGCCGGCTCGCTTAAAAGCTGGTATTTCACACGCGGACTTATCGGCAGAAGCGACTCGCCGGAGGAAGCGGCGGAGGCGATATCCCGTCTCACCGCAGAGGATGCGGCTCGCGCCTTTGCCAACATCGAGCTCGACACCGTATATCTGCTGAAATCAAACGGAGAAGCTCCGGTAGAGGAGGGCTATGATGAATAACACCGAAATAATTATGAAGGAAAGCTCCTCTGTCGGAGAAAAATACTATTATATAAAACACAAAAGCGGACTTGATATCTACGTTTTCCCGAAAAAGCTGTCAACCTATTACGCGCTTTTCGGAACGAAATACGGCTCCATCGACAACTGCTTTTCGATAAACGGAGGGGAAAAGCTGTGCGTACCGGACGGCATCGCGCACTTCCTCGAGCACAAGATGTTCGAAAACGAGGACGGAGAGGACACCTTTGCAAAATTTGCACGCACGGGTGCGAACGCGAATGCGTATACCTCCTTTGATTGCACCGCATATCTCTTCTCCTGCACCGAAAACTTCGACGAATCGCTTGAGATACTGCTCCGCTATGTGACCTCCCCCTACTTTACGCCGCGGACGGTGGAAAAGGAGCAGGGAATAATCGGGCAGGAGATCCGCATGGGCGAGGACAATCCCGTCCGCGCGCTCGAGTTCAACCTGCTGAAGGCTATGTACAAGAGCCACAGCGTCCGCACCGAGATCGCCGGAACGGTCGAATCAATACGCGAGATAACCGACCGCCTGCTTTACGACTGCTACAACACCTTCTACAATCTGCACAATATGGGCCTCTGCATAAGCGGAAACGTCACGCCCGAGCAGGTCGTTGCCGTCGCGGACAAGGTCCTGCGCGAGGCACCGCCCGTCAAGGTAGAGCGCTTCTATGCAGAGGAGTCACCCTCGGTAAACGAGGCGCGCACCGAGGCACAGATGCAGGTGGCAAAGCCTCTGTTCGCTATCGGTATAAAGGACGTGGATATAAGCGACTCTCCCAACGAAAGAATGAAAAAGAGCGCCTGCATGGATATACTTTGCGGTATGCTTTTCGGCAGAAGCAGCGAGTTTTACAATCGACTTTACGAAAAGGGACTGATATCTCCCTCCTTCTCCTGCTGGTTCGAGCACAACGCCACATTCTCGTTCATGGTGCTGATGGGCGACACCGACTCGCCGGATACCGTGCTCTCCGAGTTTGAGGCATACGTTTCCGACTGCGAGAGCCATATGACCGAGGCTGATTTCGAGCGAAATCGCCGCGTGCTCTACGCAAACACGCTCAAGCGCTACGACAGCACCGAGGAGATAGCCAACAGCTTCCTCGATTATGTGTTCGACGGCGGTGATATCTTCGATTACACCGACATCGTCCGCCGGCTCGAGTACCGCGATATAAAGGAAACCGCAGCATCCCTGTTCAAAAAAGAGGCATTTGCGCTGTCGATCGTCACACCAACGAAATAAACAATCTGTGGAAAACTTAAGGAGTGATACAAAATGTCACGTGTAAACTACATCTCCTTTCCCGGGCTCGGGATCGGGGAGATGCGTATAAACAAGATCGCATTTACCCTTTTCGGGCGAGGCATTGCCTGGTACGGCATCATATTGACGCTCGGTATCATCGCAGGAGTGCTCTACGTCCTATATCGCGCAAAGCACGACGAGGGCGTATCCTCCGACAACGTGCTTGACCTCGCGATATACGCAGTCGTCTCCGCCATCGTTGGCGCGCGGCTGTATTACGTGCTCACCAGCTTCGATAAGTTCCGCGGAGATACGCTCGGCGAGACCCTTTACAACTGCATCGCGGTCTGGGAGGGCGGAATCGCCATATACGGCGCGATAATCGGCGGCGGAATCGCGGCGCTCATATTCGCGCGCATAAAGAAGATAAACTGTGCAAAGCTTTTTGATATGCTCGCTCCTGCGGTAATGCTCGGTCAGATAATCGGGCGCTGGGGCAATTTCGTTAACGCCGAGGCGTACGGCTCGCTCACCAATCTCCCCTGGAGAATGGGGATCCGCGGCGAGGGCTCCGCGTTTACGATGTATGTGCACCCCACCTTCCTATACGAATCGCTTTGGAATCTCGTCGGATTCGTACTTATAAATTTGTTCTATCGCAAGAAGAAGTTCAACGGACAGATATTCCTCTGCTACATAAGCTGGTACGGCTTCGGACGCATGCTGATAGAAGGTCTGCGCACCGACAGCCTTTATGTCGGCAACTTCAGGATCTCCCAGGTGGTCGGAGGTCTCACCTTTGTTATCGGAGTCGTGCTGCTCGCGGTGCTCGGAATCCGCGCGCAAAAGGCTCCCGCAACGCTTGAGGCAACAAGCAACGATGGCGACAAGGCATCGAATGAAGCTTCCGCAAGCTCGGACGAGAGCAGCGCAAACGGTGCCGGGGCATCGAACGACGATGGCGAGATCGTGAGCGCGAGCGCATCCGACGAAGCCGAGGAAAACGGCAGCTCCGACGGCGATACGGCAGACGAAGCCGAGGGCGAGGGCGCGAGCCGCGAGAGCACCGACTCGGACGAGCAATAAGGAATAATCGGCACGCGGTAGGCTTAGGGAAACCCATCGTTTTTTCGGAGGCTTATCGCAGTACAGACGAACGCAGTGCGCGACAGCTCGGGCGAGTTTTGTCACAACGTAAACAAAACGAGACGTACGGCGGTGCGAGCGAGGCTTGTCACAGCGCAGGCAGCACGCTATACCCGTACAATCAACACTTACCCGCGCGGTAGGCTCAGGAAACGGCTTCCACCGTGCAAACAGATCAAAAGCATAACAAACATATCCCACGAAAGGCGGTCACATCAATGGCAAAAATAATCGACGGAAAACAGATATCGGCTCAGATCCGCGAGGAGCTCGCAGAAACCGTACGCGGCATGAAAAGCAAGCCCGGTCTTGCGGTAATCATCGTAGGCGAGGATCCTGCATCGCAGGTGTATGTACGAAACAAAAAGAGAGCCTGCGAGGAGCTCGGTATGCACTCGGAGGTGTATGCGCTCCCCGAGGAAACAAGCGAAGCGCAGCTCCTTGAGCTGATAGACACGCTGAACGGAGCTGAGGCTATCGACGGCATTCTCGTACAGCTCCCGTTGCCCAAGCATATAAATCCGGACACGGTGATAAACACCATCCGCCACGATAAGGACGTCGATGCCTTCCATCCGACGAACGTTGGAAAGATAATGATAGGAAAATACGATTTTCTTCCCTGTACACCTGCCGGAGTTATGCAGCTTCTCGCTCGCTCCGGAATCGAGGTAGCCGGAAAGCGCTGTGTGGTTATAGGAAGAAGCAATATCGTCGGCAAGCCGCAGGCTATGCTCCTGCTTCACGCAGACGCGACGGTGACGATATGCCACTCGCGTACAAAGGATCTCGCAGCTATCTGCCGTGAGGCTGATATCCTCATCTCTGCTGTCGGACGTGCAAACTTCGTTTCCGCCGACATGGTAAAGGAGGGCGCGGTCGTGATCGACGTCGGAATGAACCGCTCGCCCGAGGGCAAGCTGGTAGGAGACGTGGATTTTGCCGCAGTCGAGCCGAAGGCAGGCTGGATAACCCCCGTTCCCGGCGGAGTCGGCCCCATGACCATCACCATGCTCATGCAGAACACGGTAATAGCCGCAAAGTCGTTCGGAAAGGCGTAAAAGAGGCGAGATCAGGCTTACTCGGTGCAAATCGTGCCTCCGGAGCCGCAAATTCCGCGAAAAAACGCGCACAAATGCAACGCCCGTCTCGCAAGGAGCTCAAAAAAGCAAGCATATCCCCCTCACGGCAGAGCAAAGTCTCTGTCGCGAGGGGGATTATTGTATAATATAATGCACGCGAGGGCGAGATGCATCTCGGCTCGTGCAAAGCATCAAGACGGTAACATCCGCGGCGGAGTTATAGCTCTCGCAAGCTCCAAAATGCGTCTAACAACGTCACAAGATCGGGTGAGCGCCTCGTCCAAAAGGCTTTACCGACAGTAGTGACTCACCGCCGACGCGCGCAACCGGAGGCAGAGTTGCAACTACGGCATCGGATGCCGCGCCAAATGCGTTTCTCGTGCAAGCACGACGCCATCATCGCAAGCTCCAAAAGACGTTTTTCCGATAGCACACGACGAGCATCAACCTGACCACAACCGACGCACCGGCAATATCCACGCGAGCGCCTCCGTTGCCGCCAAAAGCATAGTCGCCATATCGCAACCGCAGCGTCGCCGCTCCGCATACACGATCATTCCGCGGCGCTCTTGCCGACATTGCAAAAAAATGCTCCGACCGAAGATCTCGGTCGGAGCTCGCTTTTATATTATATTATTTAATATCGGAAAGCAGACTATGTATCTTCTCAACGGGGTTGAGCACGTGGCTTATCGTCTCATCTCTGTTAAGAGTATCAACTATAAGCGAAACGTACTTGCACATATTTACCTCGCAGAACCACTCTCTCTTGAGGAGCTCGGGGCTGCGGTAGATAAGGTTGGTCGTGAAGATCTTGTCGATATATCCATCCTCGTACGCCTTATCCATCTTGTCAAGTCCCTCGCAGAAGAGTCCGAAGGTTGCGAACATGAATACTCTGTTTGCACCCTTTGACTTGAGCTTATATGCAACGTCGAGCATAGATTCACCGGAGGAGATGATATCGTCAACAACGATAACGTCCTTGCCGGCAACGTCCTTACCGAGATACTCATGCGCTACTATCGGGTTCTTGCCGTTAACAACGGTAGCGTAATCACGGCGCTTATAGAACATACCGAGATCAACCTGAAGTATCGACGAATAGTACATACAACGGTTCATTCCGCCCTCATCGGGGGATATCATCATCGTATGATCGCGGTCAAGCTTGATATCCGGAACAGCATGAACAAGTGCCTTTATCATCTGATAGGTAGCCTTAACGTTGTCAAAGCCGGTATGCGGTACCGCGTTCTGTATTCCGAGGTTGTGAACGTCAAAGGTAAGAATGTTGGCAACTCCCATGTGGATAAGCTCTTGGAGTGCCATAGCGCAGTCAAGCGACTCACGCATCTGACGCTTATCCTGGCGGCTTTCGTAAAGCATCGGCATTATTACCGAGATTCTTCTCGCTTTACCTGCCATAGCGCTGATTATACGCTTAAGATCCTGGAAGTGATCATCGGGGCTCATCGGATACTCGTTTCCGTACATACGGAACTTCGCTCCGTAGTTATACATATCCGCGATGATGTACACGTCGTGTCCGCGCATCGATTCGCTCAGCACGCATTTTGCCTCGCCGGTACCGAAGCGCTTCATTTCCGGCTTGATAATGAAGCTCTCCTGTGATGCTCTCCATGTTCTCAGATAGCGATCGACCTCTTCCAAAAAGCTCTCGCATCCAAGCGTTCCGATAATACTGAGTTCTCCGTACAAAGCTCCGTCCATGATTTCGTTGACGGTCCGGCATTTTGCTGCCAGGACCTCCCCTTTCCTTGAATTTTATCTATAATATTTTATTTTGTTACGGTTACCTTTTTAAGCACAGCCGAATTGTCGGGGTCGATGCCCTTTACTTCGGTAAGCTTAAGAGCGATCAGCTGCATCGTAACAGCGAGCAGGAAGGGAGAAACGCTTTCGTTATGCAGCTCCGGCACGAGCAGAGAGAAGCGATTCTTTTCCGCAAGCTCCGGAATATCGGTCACAACGACTACCTCTGCGCCGATCTCGCCGAGTCTGTTTATCATAGCTACGGTATCGTTTTCCATCTTGCCCTCAGCCGCGAGAACGAACATAAGCGTCTTTGCGGAAACCTGAGCGAGCGGACCGTGCCAAAAATCGGATATCGGGTAGCCCTTTACTCTTATCTTGTTTGTCTCGAGGATCTTGAGTGCACCCTCAAGCGCGATAGGATATGCCGTGCCGCGTCCGAGCGTTATGGCATCGTCGAGATATCTCCAACGGCTTACCATACTCTCGATCTGCTCGGGCATATTCGAAAGGAGAGCGGCAACTGCAGCCGGCACCTCGCCGAGCGCGGAAAGCAGCTCGTCCGACGACGACCAAAGTGCGCATATAAGTGCAAGCAGATACATCTGGCTTGTAAAAGTTTTCGTTGCTGCGATGCTTGTCTCGGGGCCTGCGTTGCAGAAGAGATGGAAATCAGCTTCCTTTGCGAGCGCCGACTCGGTGTTGTTGGTGATGGCAACGGTGATGGCTCCTGCCTTCTTTGCCGAGCGGATAACCGCGAGCACATCCTCAGCCGCGCCCGACTGCGATACTCCGACAACGAGCGAGCCGCCGTACTTCATCTCGGCTCCGTACTGTGAAACCACCGACGGAGTTGCGAGTCCGCACGGGATTCCCATGTATATTCCGAACAGATACTGTGCGTAAATACAAGCGTGATCACTTGTTCCGCGAGCCGCAAAGTAGATATGCTGCGGATCCTCCGCGCGAAGCTTTTTCACCAGAGCGTCAAGCGTATCGCGGTTTGCCTCGTACACTCCGCCGAGCACCGACGGCTGTTCTCTTATTTCTTTTTCAAGGTTTATCATTTCAGGTCATCCTCCGAATTCTAATATACCCGACCGTTAGAAACGGCCCTTGTCACGCTTTTCGAGGCAGGCTTTTCGCGAGCTTCGATCAGCCGTATACCGTATATTCATTATATCACATTCCCTCTGTCGTTGCAAGGCGAATTTGCATGGAATATATTCTTCTTTGTCGTGCATTTTACACAAAGCCCGCGACACGTCAACGAGAGCACCGAAAGAAGCTCGCGATAACGGCGAAGCCGGGACGCGAGGGAACAGGGAGCGGGGCGTAGTGTCCGGCAAACAACTCCGGATAAACGGACACAATCCCCGCTCGACGGAGCGCGGCTTCGCCTTGCGGCACGCAAAAAAGGCACCGATACAAAATCGATGCCTTTTGACTGCATTATTATCAGTCGGCGTATACGCTGACCTTTTTTCTGTCGCGGTTGATATGCTCGAATTTTACCTTTCCGTCGATAAGTGCGAACAAGGTATCATCCGTTCCCTTGCCGACGTTGTTTCCGGCATGGATATGAGTTCCGCGCTGTCTTACAATGATATTGCCTGCGACAACCGCCTGTCCGTCAGCCTTTTTTACGCCAAGGCGCTTGGATTCGCTGTCACGGCCGTTCTTGGTCGAACCGACTCCCTTTTTATGTGCAAAAAACTGCAAGCTGAGCTTTAACATTTCGTATATCATTCCTTTCCTCCGGAAAAAGCACCCTTTTCCGGTAAAATAAGTGCCGTCCGCCGCAGCGGAGCACACGTCAAAAAAGCTTGATTTAAGCCTCTCGCTCGTCTACCTCAAGATATTCGTAGTAGTCCTCTATCATATCCACAAGCTGCAGATAGTACGAATACATAAGACCGGATATCGCATACTGCTTTTTCTCATCCGCCTCCGATTCGGGAAGCGCATCGCGTGCGATGACCTTTATGTCGGTCGTTTCTTCGTCGATAGTATACTCTACGTCAGAGGCATACGCCACCTCGACGGTGTTTATTATCAGCATGGTCATAGCCGATATTGCGGAGCAGATTATATCATCGCCCGATTCGGCATACCCTGCGTGGCCGGATTCCTCGAATCCGTAGTAAACTCCGTCCCTTTTTAAGAAGGTAATCTTCACCATGGCAAAGTCACTTCTTTCTTCATTAACCCTTTATAGCGGTTATCTGAAGCTTTGTATAGGGCTGACGATGTCCGAGCTTCTTCTTACTGTTCTTCTTAGCCTTGTATCTGAGAACGTGGATCTTCTTTCCCTTACCGTTCTTTACAACGCTGGCTGTTACCTCAGCACCCTCAACGTAGGGAGCTCCTGCAACAAATCCGCCTTCGCCCGAGACTGCAAGAACCTTATCAAAGGTTACGTTGTCACCCTCGTTTACGTCGAGCTTCTCAACGAATACAACGTCACCCTCGGCAACCTTGTACTGCTTTCCGCCCGTTGTGATTACAGCAAACACATTAAAGCACCTCTCTTTCAATGAACGCGCGATCCGAAGTGCCGCGGATCGGACGTAAGACTCGCTGCTGCGGGTAAATCTCGAGGATTTTTGTGGGACCCGTATACAAGCGGCATATTATTATATCACTTTCTTCTGCCCTTTGTCAATCCCTTTTTCGTTTTATTTTCTTTATTTTCCATATTTTCCGGGATCTGATGCGAGGTCAGCTCGATAAGCTTGCGCGAGTCGTCCGGCTGCACCTTCGCGCCGTACGCCGCCTTGTTCCGCATGAGCTTTCCGCATTTGGTGCATCTGTGGATGATTATAAAGCCGTTTTTGGAGTCGGGAAGAGCGGATACAGGCTCCATGAGCCCTCCGCAATCGCTCTGTCTGTCTCCGGGGTTGACGTCGAGATGAAGCGAATAGAGGCAGAACGGGCAATGATTTCTCGAGGTATACGAGAGCGGCTCGACGTGCTTGCCGCAGTTGGCGCAGATAAATCCGCTGTCGTTTTTGGTAAATCTCTTGTTTTCCAAGGCTTCCTCCCTCTCCTGCCGCAAAAGCCCGGCCGAGCCGAGGCGGCATACTTCATACAGTCCGATTTTACCATATATCGCACATTTTTTCAAGCGGCTTCGCGCGAAATCACGACAAAGCCTCGGGCGAGGGGCGAAGCGCGGTGGCGGAGGCTGCGGCAGGTGATTGGCAGACGGCAAGCAACGGCGATGACGGCAATGGCGGAGGGCGGATAGCGATAACGACGATAGCAACAGAGATATCGAAGACATCGGCAAACGATGTCGTTCACATAACGGAAGCGATGCTCACGGTGCAGAACAGCAACAGCGCACACATGGGCGGCGGCGTTCATTAGCGGCTATGGCGCCGCCAAGCGACAAGCGTATGCGGCGAGCAATGCAAAATCAGAGAAAAGCGGCAAGCTCCGTGTACAAACGACCGCCGCACGCAATAAGCAACCGCAAAAACGAATGGAAGCAGCGCAAAATCGACGGATGACGAGCCCTCTCGGCACCCTTTTTGCCCGGGTGGTGAGGAGCGTCGCTGCGGCAACGCAAAAAATTGTTTCCAAACGGTAAAATCAGCCTGTTTTCGATTGAAAAAACGGTGCGGATATGATAGAATGAAAAGTGGATGCTTATAGCGCCCGAAACGTGGCTCCGGCAAGGATTTTATCCCGATTTTCACAGCGATTTAAGGCTGCACCGAAGCTTTGTATGAATTTCAAGGCAAAGGAGAAGATATCATGAGTGAAAAAGAACAAAACAAAACCGAACGCGGAGGCATCTCGGTCCAGACCGAGCATATCTTCCCGATCATAAAGAAGTGGCTCTACTCCGAAAAGGAGATATTTCTGCGCGAGATAGTATCGAACGCCTGCGACGCGGAGACCAAGCTCAAGCGCCTCATATCGCTCGGTGAAACGAGCATCTCGGAGGAGAACTATCGCATCACGGTACGCACCTCCAAGAAGGAGGGCACCCTTACCGTATCCGACAACGGAATCGGTATGAGCGAGGATGAGCTCAAGAAATACATCTGCCAGATAGCCCTCTCGGGCGCACTCGATTTTATCGCAAAATACGAGGGCGAGTCGGATGAGGCACAGAAGAACGGCATAATCGGTCATTTCGGGCTCGGCTTCTACTCGTCGTTTATGGTCAGCGACCGCGTCGAGATAGACACGCGCTCGTACACCGACGCTCCGGCAGTACATTTCTCCTGCGGAGAGGACGGGGAGTATGAGATCACCCCCTCCGACAGGACCGAGCGCGGAACCGACGTTATCATGCATATAACCGAGGGCGAGGAGGAGTACCTCGAGGAATCGAAGCTCCGTGAGATCCTCGGCCGCTACTGCGCATTCATGCCGGTAGAGATATATCTTGTCGATGCCGACAAGGAGGAGAGCGACGACGGTGAGAAGGAGGACCCCAAGCCCTTAAACGACACCACACCTCTCTGGCAGAAGAATCCGTCCGATTGCACCGATGAGGAATACAACGAATTCTATCACAAGGTTTTCTCCGATTTCAGAGAGCCTATGTTCCACATTCACATAAACGCGGATTATCCGCTTAATTTCAAGGGTATACTCTACTTCCCGAAGATGGAGAGCGAGTACGGAAACCTGGAGGGAGAGGTAAAGCTCTACTACAACCAGGTATTCGTCGCGGACAACATAAAGGAGGTAATACCCGAATATCTGCTTATGCTCAAGGGCGTGCTTGACTGCCCCGAGCTTCCGCTGAACGTATCGAGAAGCTATCTCCAGAACAGCGCATACGTGGCAAAGCTCTCGGCTCACATCGTAAAGAAGGTAGCCGACAAGCTCAACTCCATGTTCAACACCGAGCGTGAAAACTATGAGAAGCTGTGGGGAGACATCAAGATATTCGCGGAATACGCCTGCCTGCGCGACCGCAAGTTCTACGACCGCGTAAAGGGCTCGATGCTTCTGCCGCTCACCGACGGCAAGGCAAAAACGCTTGACGAATATCTCGAGACGGCAAAAGAAAAGCATGAAAACACCGTATATTATGCGGCTGACGTAACAGCTCAGGCTCAGTATATCACGCTGTTCGAGGCGCAGGGCATCGAGGTCGCGCTCATGCCTCACATGATAGACACACAGTTTATGACTCTGGTCGAGCAGGATCGCTCGGTCAAGTTCGTGCGCGTGGACGCCGAGCTTGCCGACGCACTTAAGGGCGAGGGCGAGTCGTTCGAGAGCGAGGCACTGTCCGAGCTGTTCAAAAAGATCAGCGGAAACGACAAGCTCGAGGTAAAATACGAGCCGCTCAAGGAAGGAAGCTTCCCTGCGATACTCACCGTATCCGAGCAGTCGCGCCGCATCGGTGACATGATGCGTATGTACAACGCCGCAGGTCAGTCGATGCCGGAATTCCCGACCGAGTCCACCCTTGTGCTCAACACCAACAGCGACATAATAACCAAGCTGAAGGATCGCGCCGAGGCGAAGGACGAGCAGGCTGATATCATAGCAAAGCAGCTTTACACGCTCGCTCTTATAAGCCAGCGACAGCTTTCGGCGGATGAAATGAAGAGCTTTTTGCACGACAGCTTCGAGCTTCTCTCAAAGCAGATGTAAAAGCTCCGCCCCTTATCCCCTTTGATCGAAACGGAGGAAAATATGTCCGATCGTTTGTCGATAATAAAGAAAAACATCGCGCGCAGGCTTGGTCGCGCAGCGGATTCGGCAGAATGTCTGATACCGCATCTCGATATGCTGGCAGAGTATATCTGCGATTCGATATCGCAGGGTGATCCCTCGGATATATGGAGCGACAGTCTGCTTCGAAGCTACACCTCCGTATCCGATTCGGTGCTCGGAGACACTGAGGGCAGTGCTGCTCCCGACTTTGCAAAGCGAGCCGCTCGCGTGCTTCGCGCCGCAAAGGATTCGGCAGACAGTCCGCCGAGCATAAAAAAGTCATCACCGCTGCTCTGGTCGAGGCCGCTTCTCTGCAAGATGATCGCGGAAAAGCTGGTGCAGACCGGCAGACTGCGCAGCATAGACGAGCTGTGGCGAATAAACGGCTCAAATATTGACGACAATGGCTCTGACAGGATAATATACGTTCGCAACCCGTACAGCAACTCCGCATATTCGGAGTTTGCCTCAAGGCTCCGCGAGCCGAGCGCGGTTTATTGCGACGATTTCATCTCCGCCTGCGAGGCGGTATACGACGGAGAGGCAGACTTTTGCATACTGCCCACCGAAAGCTCCGCCGACGGCAGGCTCGCCGGCTTTTCGAGGCTGATAACCAAGTACGAGCTGAAGACCTCCGCCGTGTGCGAGATACCGACAGACGAGGACGGCGCGTTCACCGGATTTTCGCTCGTTTCAAAGGCTCTGCGAATCGGACTTGAGCGCAAGGAGCCGCTCGAGCTCTCCTTTACACTGACCGCGACCGAGCGATACTCGCTCAAAAACATACTGTTTTTCGCGGAATTTTTCGGACTCGAGCTTCGCCGCATAGATTTTCTTCCGGTATCCTACTCGCAGAGCGAGAGCTCATATCTCGTGACCCTGCGCGTACCGAGCTTCGGGATCGACAGCGGATTTCTGCTCTGCCTCGCACTCGAGGCGCCGGGAGCCGTCATCACCGGCTTCTATCCGCAGATAAAGGATAAAAACAGATAACAACTTATTTACAGACAGATAAACCAAGATCAAATTTTGAAAGGAACTCGATTAACCGATGGATGCAAAAAAGATGTACCGGCTTTGGCTTGAAAGCGATGTAATTGACCCCGAGACCAAGCGCGAGCTTGAAGCGATATCCGAAAAGGAGGACGAGATAAACTACCGTTTCGGATCCTATCTCGAGTTCGGCACCGCAGGTCTGCGCGGAATAATGGCGGCAGGCACGGCAATGATGAACATATATACCGTAAGACACGCCTCCCAGGGCTTTGCCTCCTTTATCCTCTCCTGCGAGGGCGGAGCCGAGCGCGGAGTAGTGATCTCATACGACAGCCGCATAAACTCGGAGCTTTTTGCAAGGCAGGCGGCATCGGTCATGGCGGCAAACGGAATAAAGACGTATATCTTCGACTCTATCCGCCCGACCCCGGTGCTCTCCTTTGCGCTGCGAGAGCTCGGCTGCATCGCCGGAATCAACATCACCGCATCGCACAACCCGAAGGAGTATAACGGCTATAAGGCATATTGGGAGGACGGAGCGCAGCTCGGTCCGGTGCAGGCAAATGCGGTATCCGACGAGATCCACCGCACCGACATACTCGACGGAGTTAAGCTGTGCGACTTTGATAAGGCGGTAGATGGCGGAAAGATCACCGTTATCGGTGAAAGCATCGACGAGCGCTATATCGAAAAGGTGCTCGAGCAGCAGGTCGACCCGTCCCTTTTGCAGAACAACGATTCGCTCAGAATAGTATACACGCCCCTTTTCGGAACCGGCTATCGCCTTGTTCCCGAGGTGCTTCGCCGCGCAGGACTTACAAAGCTGTACACGGTAGACGAGGAGATGATCCCGAACGGAGAGTTCCCGGGCATCGTCAATCCCAATCCCGAGTTCAAGGAAGCGTTCGTCCGCTCGGTCGAGGTGGCGCGCGAGGCGGAGAGCGATCTTATAATCGCGACCGACCCCGATGCCGATCGCGTCGGCATATTCGTTCGCGCTGAGGACGACTTCGTCACGCTGACAGGAAACCAGGTCGGAGCGCTGATGCTCGACTATATCATAACGGCGCATAAGAATAACGGTACAATGCCGCCCGAGCCGTACGCGGTAAAATCTATCGTTTCAACCGAGCTTGCAACGCGCATCTGCCGCGCAAACGGAGTTGAGCTGCACAACGTTCTCACCGGCTTCAAATTTATAGGTGAGGTCATAAAGCAGCATGAGGAAAGCGGCCGCGGAAGCTATCTTCTCGGCTTCGAGGAGAGCTACGGCTACCTCAAGGGCACCTATGCGCGCGACAAGGACGCGGTCGTTGCCACCCTGCTTATCTGCGAGATGGCGGCGTACTACGCAAAGCGCGGCATGACCCTCTACGACGCGCTGTGCGAGCTTCAGGAGCGCTACGGTCACTTCTGCGAGAGCGTTATAACTATAAAGATGCAGGGAATGGACGCAAACGAGCGTATGCAGGCACTTATGAGCCGCCTCAGAAGCGCTCCGCCTGCGGCGATAGGCGATTGCCGCGTGCTTCGCGTACGCGACTACAAGACAGGAGTCGTAACCTCCCTTTCATCCGGCGAGACCGAGCCGACCGGACTTCCCGAGTCGAACGTGCTCTACTACGAGCTTGACGGAGGAGACGCAGTCGTTGTCCGCCCGTCCGGAACCGAGCCGAAGGTAAAGCTCTACTTCCTTCTCAGCGGCGACGACGCAGCCTCAGCCGAGGCGAAGTCGGAGGGCTGCCGCGAATTTATGAAAAAGCTCTGCTCTGAGCAATAAAATATATACTATATCATCACTATTTAAGGAGAAAATCCCCCATGGCAATTTTATTTGATGCAGAAAAACGAATTTTCAAGCTTGATTCAAAGGATTCAAGCTACGTAATGATGATAGGCGAAGGAGACTTCCTGCTTCATCTTCATTACGGAGCAAAGCTCGACTCAACCGATCTTTCCTACCTCTCGACGGTGCTCGGAGCATCCTCGGTATCCCCGAACTCCCCGGACGTTGACGATTACAACTTCTCGCTTGACAACGTGCTGCAGGAGTATTCCGGAAACGGAGTCGGAGACTTCCGTCCGGCAGCGATCCAGATAAAGGCTCCCTACGGCGGAACGACGACCGACGTCCGCTATAAATCTCATAAGATATATAAGGGCAAATACTCGATAAACGGTCTGCCGGCAACCTACGCTAACAGCGAGGACGAGGCTGATACGCTCGAGATACTTGCAGAGGATCCGCTCACCGGAGTTGAGATCACGCTCATCTACGGAGTTTTCAACAACTACAGCGCAATAACCCGTTCGGTAAGAGTAAAAAATGCAGGCGACAGCGCCGTTGATATCGAGCGCGTATTCAGTACCTGCGTAGATTTCAGCAACATCGACATGGATTTCATCTCCCTTTGGGGACAGTGGGCAAAGGAGCGCACCTTCGAGCGCTCACCGCTCCGTCACGGCGTTCAGTCGATAGAAAGCAAGCGCGGCGCGTCCGGACACTTCAACAATCCGTTCATCGCGCTCTGCGATCACGGAGCTACCGAGACTGCGGGAGACGTTTACGGCTTCAGCTTTGTATACAGCGGTAACTTCGAGGCTCAGGCATATGCCGACTCCTTCGGCTGCACCCGAGTTTTAATGGGTATCAATCCCTGCGACTTCAACTGGCACCTTGAGCCCGGCGAGACCTTCGAGGCTCCCGAGGTCGTAATGGTATACTCGGAAAACGGTATAGGCGAGATGAGCCGTACCTATCACAAGCTCTATCGCTATAACCTCTGCCGCGGCCCGTGGAAGGAAAAGAAGCGCCCGATACTTATAAACAACTGGGAGGCTACATATTTCAAATTCGACGACAAAAAGCTGATATCTATCGCAAAGGATGCGGCTGAGCTCGGCATAGAGATGCTTGTAATGGACGACGGATGGTTCGGCAAGCGCAACAACGACAACTGCTCGCTCGGAGATTGGTTTGTAAACGAGGATAAGATAACGTGCGGACTTTCGAAACTGGTAGAGCAGATAAACGCTCTCGGACTTAAGTTCGGTATATGGTTCGAGCCGGAGATGGTATCTCCCATCAGCCGTCTGTACGACGAGCATCCGGATTGGTGCCTGCACGTAAACGGCAGAAAGCGCTCTCAGGCAAGAAATCAGCTCGTGCTTGATATGTCGAGAGAGGACGTTCGCGACTACTTATTCGACAGTATGTATAAGGTACTGTCCTCCGCAAATATCGAATACGTAAAATGGGATTTCAACCGCAACCTCACCGAGGCTGCGAGCGAGCTGCTTGACGCTACGCATCAGAAGGAGATCTTCCACCGCTATATGCTCGGTGTATATGATCTGCTTGAAAGATTGCTTCGCGCATTTCCAAATCTGCTGCTTGAGGGCTGCGCCGGCGGCGGCGGACGCTTCGACCCCGGTATGCTCTACTACTCGCCGCAGATATGGACGAGCGACGACACCGATGCTATGGAGCGTCTTGAGATACAGTACGGCACATCTATCGTTTATCCGCCGTCCTCGATGAGCGCTCACGTTTCCGCCTGCCCAAATCACCAGACGGGACGTATAACGAAATTCAAGACAAGAGGACACGTCGCTATGGCAGGCGCGTTCGGATACGAGCTTGACATAAACAATCTGACCGACGAGGAAAGAAGCCTTGTCCGCGAGCAGATAGCCGACTATCACAAATACTACAACGTTATCCACAACGGTGATTACTACCGTCTTATAAGCCCGATCGAAAATCGCCATTACTGCGCGTGGGAGTACGTCTCCCCCGAAAAGGACGAGGTTCTGTTCACCTTCGTATCGGTTCGCTCGAAGATCCGCACGATAATGTTCGTAAAGCTCCTCGGACTCGATCCGGATAAGCGCTATCGCGATGAGGCTACCGGTCAAGTATATACCGGACGCACGCTCATGAGCGCAGGACTTAATCTTTGCGGCAATTACGGCGACGGAAGAAGCTACGTAACGCATCTCAAAGAGGTAAAATAAAGCCTCGCGCCAAGATAAATCGCGCAAACACAGCGTAAGCCTTACGCCCACCACATGAGCGCA
>CAZSUR010000010.1:13876-20058 GCA_964610075.1 uncultured Lachnospiraceae bacterium | reverse complement strand
ATCGGCTTTAGCCGACTTTGGAAGTTGTGAATGAAGTAGTAGCGCTCCTCCGCCTTATCGTACGCCTCAAGCAGCTTTCGGTTCATCTCGGAAAAGGAGTAGGGCATGGTAGAGCCTGCGCCGTATCTGAAGCTGACCTCGTCGATGCAGGAATCCATCTCCTTTTGCAGGCAGAGAGCGGTATCGCGCAGCTCCTCCGCCGACACGTCCTTCCTTTCGAGGCCGAGCCTGTCGGCTAAGCTCTTGCCGTGGTACCCGGTGCCGTAGCAAAGCACGAATGCCGAATAAATATACAAAAGTATGGATAAAAGTGATAGGATGAAGCTGACCGAGCGTTTCGGGCTTCCGCTTCTTTTGATTGAGGCGTGTACGAGCAGTACTATTATGAGCGGCAGGAGCAGAACGAAGGTCTCGGCTATCGAAAAGGGCAGCAGATTAGTAATATATCCGAGTACGCGGCGGAAGATAGGGGATATCGTTAAGTTGAAAAACTCGGCAAAGTCACAGCTTAAAATCGCCGCGATGTGCACGGCAAGCGATACCGTGAAAACGGCAAAAAATGCAATGAATTTTTTTGGAACGTATGAAAGTATCTTGTTTTTCATCGCGTGTGCCCCTGCGCCTCCCTTGGCGCATTACAGCTCCTTTCGGTGATATTTCGGCTTATATGCGGCTTATTTTAACACCTTATCCGCTGCCGCTCGGATATCCGGCGCGAGCTCCGCCGTAAGCTCGAGCCTGTGCCCGTTGGCTCGGTCGAAGGATATGCCCGAGCAATGGAGCGCTTGGCGCGATATAAGCGCCGTGTCGTCGAAGCTGCTGTACAGCGTATCTCCGACTATGGGATGTCCGATATGTGCCATGTGGACGCGTATCTGGTGAGTTCGTCCGGTTATCGGATGTACCTCGATAAGACTGAACGAGTCGTTTGCCGCAAGGCGGCGATATACGGTGTGAGCCGTCTCCCCCTCATCCTCCGGGCAGACCTGCCGCTCTATTATGCTCGGCAGACTGCGCTTTATGTTCGTGCGCACCTCGCCCTCCGGCTCGGTCTTTCCGTGCACAAGAGCGATATACGTTTTTTGTATGTGCTTTTCCTGCATCTGCCGTGAGAGCTGCCAGGCTGCAGCTCGGTTTTTTGCAACGATTACGATGCCGCTCGTATCCCGGTCAAGTCTGTTGACGGCGCGGAATACGAACGGTATATTCTTGCTTTTGAAATAATACGCAAGCCCGTTTGCAAGGGTATCGTCCAGATGCTTGTGCGACGGATGCGTCGGCATATTGTATGGCTTGTTCGGCACGATTATATCATCATCCTCGTATATGATGTCAAGCGGCAGCTCTACCGGGGGGATGCTTTCGTTTTCCTCGCCCGGTATGTCCTCAAGCTTTAAAGCTATAACGTCGCCTTCAGATAGCTGTGCACGTACGGTCACGTGTGTGCCGTTCAAAAGAATACCGTCCTCGAGCCTTTTCAGGCGAGTTATCATTCCGGACGAGAGCATAAGCTCCTTCTTCAGATAATCGAGGACGGTTTTTCTTTGACCGTATCCGATAAAATCAGCGGTTACGGTATATTTCATTATTTCGTTTCCACATCAACGGTCCAGCCGAAGGTATCCTCGACCCGACCCCACTGTATGCCGGTAAGCGTATCGTAGAGGCGGTGTGAGATCTTTCCGATCTCGCCGTTGTTTATATTCATCTTATAGCCGTCGTCGTTCAGTTCTCCGATAGGCGAGATAACGGCTGCTGTGCCTGAGCCGAACGCCTCATCGAGCTTTCCGTTATCGTAAGCCTCGCGGAGCTCGCTTAAAGCGATCTTGCGCTCGGTAACGGTGTATCCCCAGCTGTGAAGCAGCTCGATGCAGGAGGCACGTGTGACTCCCGGGAGGATGTTGCCCTCGTCAAGGGACGGAGTTACTATCTCTCCGTCGATAACGAAGAATACGTTCATAGCTCCGACCTCGTCGATATACTTGTGCTCGACTCCGTCAAGCCAGAGCACCTGCGCGTATCCGAGCTTTTCCGCCTTCTCCTGACCTATCAGGGCGTTCGCGTAGTTGCCGCCGACCTTTGCAAAGCCGGTGCCTCCGCGTACCGCGCGTACGTATTCCTTTTCGATGATTATCTTTACGGGATCTATTCCCGCTTCATAGTATGAGCCGACGGGCGAGAGTATTATGCAGAAGATGTAGGTGTGCGATGCGTGAACTCCGAGCTTTGCATCGGTCGCGATTATAAACGGACGGATGTAAAGGGAGGTTCCCTCAAGAGACGGTACCCAATCGCTGTCTATTGCAACTACCGCGCGTATGGCATCGAGCACGTCGTTCTTGTCAACCTCGGGGATGCACATTCTTCTGTTGGTGTTGTTCATTCTCTCTATATTTTTATCCGGACGGAAGAGCTTTATCTTTCCGTTCGGTGTACGATAAGCCTTGAGTCCCTCGAACATTTCCTGACCGTAATGGAATACCATTGCCGCAGGATCGAGCGAGATGTTCTGATACGGAACTATTCTTGCGTCGTGCCAGCCCTTTCCGAGCTCATAATTCATTAAAAACATATGGTCGGTAAAATACTGACCGAAGCCGAGCTTGTTCTGATCCGGCTTTTGCTTTTTTTCAGTGACCTTTTCAACTTTGATGTTAAGCATTTCTTTTTCCGCCGCCCGTGCACTTGCACAGACGTCCTTTCTTTGAAAAATGCGGGGGTGTACAGCGAGGCTTTGTGTTTTGACGTAAAAAACAAGACAGTAGCTATGTATATACATCTCCGGGGTTATGATAAATAATTGTACTACAACCTTTTAAATATTTCAATTTTTATTTAGGAAAGTTTACAATTTATTTGCGGTTCGGCGGTATAGGGGCGAATTTAGCGGCTTTTTGATTGACAGAATCGGCAAGGTGTAGTAAAATTGAGCTGTGACAAGGGCATTTTTGCCCGTCTTGCGCTGCTCGGTTTCCACTTTAAAAATAGAAATCAGGAATATTTGCGGCAGGGCGCGCGAGCTTTTGCCTGTCTCGTCGGAGCCGCACAGCGGAGCTGCCCTGCGCCAATAAACGCGCAGGCGCATAATAACTTATCCAAAGGCAAAAGGTGACACGGGACAACGCAACTACGTTGAAGGGAGAGCGCTTTTTATCCATTGCGCCATAAAATATGCAGAATAACGAAAACGAGTCGATAACAGAGATAAATTTCGGGCTCTCGCTTATACAGAACGAGCTCGGGCTCACCTACGGCACCGATGCTTTTCTGCTCTCGGCATTTGTTCGAAGTATGCCGCGAGCGCGTGCCGTGGAGTTCGGCGCCGGCAGCGGAGTGATATCGCTCCTTTGCGCCGCCAAAGGCAAGTTTGCCGATATCACCTCGGTCGAGTGCCAGGCGGAGCTGTACGATGTGCTGAAAAGAAACGTGGAGCTGAACGATATGCAGGGACGGATAACTCCTCTGCTCGGTGACGTAAGGGAGCTTCGTCTTGAGGCTGACGTTGTGTTCACAAATCCTCCCTATATGAAGGAGGACAGCGGCAAGAGAAACGAGCATATGGTGAAATACGCCGCAAGACATGAGCTGAACGGCGATATATACGATTTTATGAGAAGTGCGGCAGGTATGCTCCGCTTCGGTGGGCTGTTTTACGCGGTCTACCGCCCGGACAGAATGACCGACCTTATATGCGCCATGCGCGAGAGCCGTATCGAGCCGAAGCGTATAACCATGGTATACGCAGACAATAAGCATCAGCCGTGCCTGATGCTTGTCGAGGGAAAGTACGGAGCGAATCCGTCGGTCATTATGACAAAGCCGCTTATCCTTTATAAAGAGGGTACGTCCGAGCCGACCGACGAGCTGCTTAAAATATACGAAACGGGTGATATGCAATGAATACCGAAAAGAATAGGATAATAGGCGGTACTCTGTACCTTGTTTCGACGCCGCTCGGCAACCTTTCAGATATATCATATCGTGCGGTGAAGGTGCTCGCCGAGGTGGATTTTATCGCCGCCGAGGATACGCGCGTTGCGCGAAAGCTCACGACCGCGCTTGAGATACCGCATCATCCGTGTATAGCCTATCACGAGCACAACAAGCGTGAGGCTGGCGAACGGATAGCGGAAAAGCTTGAGGCAGGCGAATCCTGCGCGCTCGTTACCGATGCCGGAACTCCTGCGATAAGCGATCCGGGAGCCGATATCGTCTCGATCTGCATAGAAAAGGGGATACCAGTTACCGCGGTGCCCGGCTGCTGTGCGGCGATAGACGCGCTCGTGCTATCCGGACTTGATACGAGAAGATTTGTTTTCGAGGGCTTCCTCGATACCCAAAAGAAGGCGAAAAGGGAGCGCCTCGCCACACTCGCAGGTGAGACTCGCACGATGATATTTTACGAGGCGCCGCACAGGATACTCGAAACGCTCGAGCTTATGCGCGAGCAGCTCGGTGATCGCAGCGCCGCGGTATGCCGCGAGCTTACGAAGCTGAACGAGCAGGTGCTTCGCGGAACGCTTTCCGAGATAATCGCCGCGATGCCGGAGGTGCGCGGAGAGTTTGTTATAATCGTATCGGGTGCCGATGCGACGTGCGACGACTTTTGGAAGGATATGAGCATCGAGGAGCACGTGCACTATTACGAAACGGCTGACGGCATGGAACGTATGCAGGCGATAAAGGTTGTGGCGAAGGATCGAAGGGTAGCTAAAAATCAGATATACCGCCATATGCTCGAGGTTGATACGTGATCGTAACGATTTTGAAAAACACTTGACTTTATATTCACCCTGTGATACAATTGTCGAACGGAGAGGGCGTAACCCTTATCCGAATATCTGAATATAAATCTGCCACCGGGTAGCAGTGCATAAAGCACCGTTTGCGCATCGTTAGGTCTTTGAAGATGCGTACCCGGTGCTTTTGTTTTTCGAATACGCTATGCGGCTTTGCGAGCCTCGGGCATCATCGCCGCAGGATATTGCGAGCCGTACATCGCGCTCACGCTATACGCCGCTGCCGCTTGTTTGGCGGAGGGAGGACAACTATGCTTAATGCTGTCAAAAGGATGTTTTCATCCTTTCGCAATCTTTCTCGCTTTGAGCTTATCTTATGGATAAGCTCGGTCTCGGTCGTCGCCGTCTCCTTTCTTTGTATGCCGGAGAGGGATATACTTTCGCTTATCGCATCGCTTGTCGGGGCGACCTCACTTATATTTATTGCCAAAGGGGACGTTATAGGGCAGGTGCTCAGCGTTATCTTCAGCGTTATGTATGGCATCATATCCTATTCGTTTGCCTATTACGGCGAGATGCTGACCTATCTCTGTATGACCGCGCCAATGGCTGTATTTGCCATAATCTCGTGGGCGAGAAATCCGTATAGCGAGCACGAGGTGAGGGTGAATCACCTAAAGGGACGCGAATTTGGTTTTCTTGCCGTGCTGACCGCTGTGATAACCGTGATATTCTACTTTGTGCTCGATTATTTCAACACCGCGAATATAGTGTTCAGCACAATTTCGGTAGCCACCAGCTTCATCGCTGTATATCTTACCTTCCGGCGCAGCGAATACTATGCGCTCGGCTATGCCGCAAACGATATCGTGCTTATAATTTTGTGGGTGCTCGCGACCCTCGAAAACAGAAGCTATTTTTCGATGGTTATCTGCTTTGTCATGTTCTTCGCAAACGATTTTTACGGTTTTTTGAACTGGTCGAGGATGAAATATCGCCAAAAGAGCGATAAATCAGCCGTAGCGCCTAAGATATAGCCGATTCGGCGCAGGATAATACAAAAACGGAGGTGTGCTGTCGCAAGCATACCTCCGTTTTTTGGTATATACACGAAAATCGACTTGCCAAATCGCGCGATCAAGGATATAATTAGATTTGTTCGACGGTATATCGGGAAAACTCCGACCTGCCGTGATATGACAACATAAACCGGAGCTCGCGCTATGCGAGACCTCCGTTATTACGACTTTATACATCAAGAGGTAGAGATGACTTTGAGATCGGAAAAAGGGAAAAAGGGATTATTCGCCGTTATAATGGGGCTTGCGTGGCCGACAATGCTTGAGCAGCTCATGCAGACCGCCGTTCAGTATGTAGACACGGCTATGGTGGGGGTGCTCGGCACGGCGGCAACGGCGGCGGTAGGCTCGACCGGTACGGTGA
>CAZSUR010000010.1:0-13866 GCA_964610075.1 uncultured Lachnospiraceae bacterium | reverse complement strand
CGCGGGAGACGAGGAATCGGCGCGCCGCGCATCCGCTCAATCGGTCTCGGTGGCGATCGGCGTCGGAGCGATATTGACGGCGATAACGCTCGTGCTCGCTCCGTTTGTGCCGGTCTGGATGAAAGTTGATCCGTCTATACGCGATATGGCGGCGGAATATTTCTTCATATTATATATGCCTATGATACCGCGCACGGCATCCACCATATTCGGTACGGTGCTTCGAGCTGCCGGAGATACGAAAACTCCGATGCGGATAGGGCTGGGCGTAAATCTTTTAAACGTGGTGCTGAACTTTATGCTTATATATCCGACAAGGGAGCTGCGTATCCTTTCGCACGATGTTACCGTGTACGGCGCCGGACTCGGAGTTTCAGGTGCGGCGATAGCAAGCTCTGTTGCCTTTACAGTTGGTGGGGTGCTTATAACCGTGGCTCTTTTCGGGCACAAGAGAGTCTCGCCACGAGGCTCGCTTCTGCCGGACGGTGAGATACTCCGCCCCTGCTTTAAGGTGGCGCTGCCGAATATGCTTCAAAGATTTTTCACCTCCTTCGGATATATCGCCTTTGCGTCTATGATAAACTCGGTCGGAGATGTTGCAACCGCCGCTCATACCATTGCAAATACGGTTGAATCGGCGTTCTATATTCCCGGCTACGGAATGAACACGGCGGCGGCTACCCTTGTGGGCAACGCTTACGGAGCGAGGGATGTCAAGAGGATGAGGCGTATCACCCGCGCATTCATACCTATCGAGATCGTGCTTATGACCATATCCGGCGGACTGCTCTTTATTTTCGCACCCTCGCTTGTCGGGCTCTTCTCAAGCTCGGAGGAGGTAGTGCGTCTCGGCACTATTGTTTTGCGGATGGTCGCACTCTCCGAGCCGTTCTACGGCTTCCCGATAATCGCGGAGGGCTTCCTTCTCGGTGTCGGAAACACTCGCACTCCGTTTATATTCAACACTATCGGAATGTGGGGCGTGCGTATAGTCGGCACATTTATCCTTATAAATGTTTTGGGACACGGACTTGTTGCCGCGTGGGGAGCTATGATAATGCACAATATCCTGCTCTTTGCATTGTATCTGGTATGCTATCTGCGGAAGCGGTGGAATCCGCTTGAGAGGGAGTCGGACGTAAACGCCGCGCGAGATTTGCGATCCTGACATTATGAAATGTGTGATTTTGCAAATATTACCGCCCAATTGCCGCGCGGGGCGCAGCTTGCGCGACGCGTTATCGCAGGGCGAGCACGAGCCGCCTCACGATTTCGTCAACCGCCGTCTTATATGAGATTTGATGTCTATACCGCCTGCCTTCACTTGAAAACGGAGGTGGGCGGCTCTCTGCTTTTCTCCGTTTTCTGCAAAGCCGCCGCAAGCATCCGCATGGCGCGAGAAGCGATGCTGTCGTCTGACGTGCACCTTTATTGCAGGCGAATAATTTGCGTGATTCGACCTATGATATGGTTGAGCTTTTGCAATCTGTTGAAAATGCCGAAAATCTCGGTATGGTATTTACAAAGCAGATCAAAAGTGCTATAATGTGTTTTAAAAAGAAGGGGATACCCTTTTTTACGGCTTTTGCCGAATAAATTTTGTTTGAAAGCTGATGGTGAAATGAGATCAAAGGAAAAGGTGACGCCGTTCGTTATCCTTACGGCGGTCATACTGCTTGTCGCGCTCGGTGTCGGCATAATGCTCACGGCTCCGCCGAACGACAATAAGGAAAGTGTAAACGAGGTCATGCAGAATGCCGTTCTGCATGAGACCGATAAGATAGATCTGTTCGGTATAATGCAGGTGAACCCCTCGGTCGTATCGGCATATACGGTGACTGCGATACTGCTTGTGTTTGCGGCTCTGGTGAGGATATTTGCCATACCGCGCTTTAAGCTTATTCCCGGAGCCTTCCAAAGCCTTATCGAAAAGCTGGTCGAGCTATTTGACAATATGGCGAAATCTTACAGCCCATATCACAACGGCTTCCTCGGAGCTTATATATTCGCTGCCGGCTGCTACGTGTTCTTCGGAACGGTGTTTGAGCTGTTCGGCATCCCTGCGGTAAACGCGCACGGGCTTACCGTGTCCCTTCCGGCTCCGCTGTCCGATATAAACGGCGCTGCCGCGATGGGTATAATGTCCTATTCGGTAATACTCGGTGCCGGTATATATTTTAACGGACTTCTCGCTTCCGCTTTCGATGAGCTTCCGTATGTTCGGAGCGCTCCTCAGCGGTCTGCTTGTCACCGAGCTTGTGTATTACACGATATCGCTCAGCTTTGTCGTGCCGGTTATAGTCGGTGTTCTGTTCACTCTGCTTCATGCGATAGTACAGACCTACGTCCTTATAATGCTTACCTCCACCTTCTTCGGTGAGGCGAGCGAGCCACACGTGAAAAAAGAAAAAAATAAAGCCGCAAAGGCATAAAATTCGGAGGAATATAAAATGAAAAGATTTATAGCTGTTTTAACATTCGTATTTGTTTTGATGACAACCATCGCTGTGTTCGCGCTTCCCGTCAGTGCTGAAGCGGCAGACGATGTTGCAGAGACGCAGGAGATCGTAGTCGAGGCATCGAGCGTTGCCGTTGACAATACGAAGAATATAAAGGCGATAGCTGCAGCAGCGGCAATTGCAGTCGTTGCGGCGGCAGGTGCTATCGCTATGTGCATGGCAGTTTGCAAATCTGCCGACGGAATCGCGCGTCAGCCCGAGGCTGAATCGGGAATCCGCAGCAGCATGATGATGGGACTTGTATTCATAGAGACCGCTATCATTTACGCGCTGGTCGTTGTTATACTGATAATATTCGTTCTTTAAGGCGGTAATATCATGAATTTGCCGCTTAATATAGATTGGCAGCAGATATTGCTGCATATGTTCAATTTTGTAATACTTGCGACCGGGCTTTTCTTCCTGCTTTTTAAGCCTGTGAAGAAGTTTTTGGCTGAAAGAAAAAAGCATTTTGAGGATATGGAAAACGCTTTGGCGGAAAAGGACAAAAAGGCAGCCGAGCTGGCAGAGGAGTACGACAAACGTCTTTCTTCCGCTAAGGAGGAAATAGCCGAGATGAAGGCGGCAGCAGCTGAGGAGGGTGCTGCGGCAGCGCAGGGTCATATAGACGCAGCAAAGCTCAAGGCCGATAAGATCATCGCAGACGCTGTGTCCGAAGCCGAGCATGAAAAGGAAAGAATAGTCCAACAGGCGCAGAAGGAGATAGCTGATATAGTTGTAGAGGCTACCGAAAAGTTGATAGCCGAGAACAGCTCTCCCGAGCATGATAAGGCCCTGTACGATCAGTTTATAGCAGCAGGGAAAGGAAATGAAAACTGATGGAGAACGATATTTTAAAGGCGGTTCTCTATTGCGTCAATCCGCCCTCCGACGAGCAGAAAAGCGGTATTCTCGCGTTTCTGCGCGACAAATACGGCGATAAGGTCGAGCTTTCGGTAGAGCACAGCCCCTCGGTCGTAAGCGGCTTTAAGCTGTGCATCGGCTCCGATGTCTACGACTGGAGCGCAAAGGGAAGAATAAAGCAGTTAAGACAGCGTCTTGCCGAGGCAGGACACGAGGCTCACGTTACATCCGATATAATGACCATGCTCAAGGTCTCGACCGACGAGTTCCGTCTGGCGGCGGAGAAAAGCGAGCTTGGTACCGTTATCGCGGTCGGTGACGGAATAGCCACCGTATCCGGTCTTGACGGCGTCACCTGCGGAGAGATAGTCATATTCTCGTCCGGTATAAAGGGCATGGCGCAGGAGCTGCGCCGCGATAACGTCGGCTGCATACTCTTCGGAAACGATTCGGACGTGGGCGAGGGAGATACCGTCGTCCGCACCGGAAAGAGAGCCGGAGTTCCGGTAGGTAAAGCATTCCTTGGAAGAGTGGTTAACGCACTCGGAGCGCCGGTTGACGGACTCGGTGAGATCGAGGCAGACGACTATCTTCCGGTAGAGAACGATGCCCCGGGCATTATCGACCGCCAGTCGGTCGATACGCCCCTTGAAACGGGTCTGCTCGTTATAGATTCGATGTTCCCGATAGGCCGCGGTCAGCGCGAGCTTATAATCGGTGACAGAGGAACGGGAAAGACCGCAGTCGCGATAGATACGATAATAAATCAGAAGGGCAAGGGCGTTATCTGCGTCTACGTCGCGATAGGTCAGAAGGCCGGAACGGTCGCTCAGACGGTCGAAAATCTGAGAAAATACGGTGCGCTCGATTATACCATCGTTGTAAATTCCTCGGCAAGCGAGACTACTCCGATGCAGTATATAGCACCGTATTCCGGCTGCGCCTTTGCGGAGTATTTCATGAATCGCGGCAAGGACGTGCTGGTCGTATACGATGACCTCTCAAAGCACGCGGTGGCGTACAGAACGCTGAGCTTGCTGCTTGAAAGATCGCCCGGAAGAGAAGCTTATCCGGGAGACGTATTCTATCTTCATTCGAGATTGCTCGAGCGCTCGGCGCGTCTGTCCGATGAAAATGGCGGCGGAAGCATGACCGCTCTGCCGATTGTCGAAACACAGGACAGCGACGTATCGGCGTACATCCCGACCAACATAATATCAATAACCGACGGACAGCTCTTCCTTGAAAGCAGTCTGTTCTTCTCGGGTCAGAGACCTGCGGTCAACGTAGGTCTGTCGGTATCGCGTGTCGGAAGCGCGGCGCAAACGCCGGCGATGAAATCTGCGACCGGCACTATAAGGCTCGATCTCGCACAGTATCGCGAGATGCAGGTATTTACGCAGTTCTCAAGCGATCTTGACGAGTCAACGCGTCAGCTTCTCGATTACGGAGAGAGGCTCACTCTGCTTCTGCGCCAGCCGCAGTATCACCCCTACACGCAGGCGGAGCAGGTCATACTGCTCGTGTCCGCTCTCGGAAAGCAGCTTGACGGTGTCCCTACCGACAGAATAGAGTCGTTTGCACGTGGACTTATCGAGTATTTCCACACAAATGCTGCCGACGTAGTGAAGGAGCTTGGTGCGGCACAGCCGCTCGGAGACGCTCTGCGCCGTCGCATACTTGATCATGCGGCAAGCTATCGCAATGCTGTTATAGGGTGATCGAAATGTCAGGCACGAAAGAGCTTTTAGACAAGATAAGCAGTATAAAGGATACACTTAAAATAACCTCTGCCATGTACCTTATATCCTCGAACAAGCTTCGCAAGGCGAAAAGAAGCTTTGATAAGACAAGGCGCTTCTTCGACACCTTTAACAGCGAGTTCGAGCGTATCGCCGCGGCGATACCGGTGCATGACAGCATATGGTTCGGCTCGCATGACGGAAAGAGGAACGTTTGCGTTGCCGTTACCGCCGACAAGGGACTTGCAGGCTCGTACAACCACAACGTCCTAAAGGAAGCGGAGAGGCTTGCTTCTTGCGATGACAAGCTCATTTTTATCTCGATAGGTGAGTACGGCTCGCGCTATTTCAAGGCGCACGGTATACCGTATCTTGAGGATATGACGTATCCCGCAAGCGAGCCTACCATGCATACGGCGAGAAAGATAGCGCATCAGCTCTACGAGGGATACAACTCGGGCGAGTTCGGAAGCATATCGGTGCTGTACACCGATTATATAAGCTCCGCACGCTCCGAGGTGAAGCACACGGTGCTGGCGCCGGCTCAAAAAGCTCAAGTGGAGCCAACCGATGCCGACAAAGCATCGCTGAATGCCGACGTTGAGTATTTCCCGAGCCCGGAGGCGTTGTTCGAGAATCTTATCCCGACCTATCTCACCGGATATATATTCAGCGCGCTGTCGGTAAGCTATTGCGGCGAGCAGGAGGCACGTATGACTGCCATGAACTCAGCAAACAAGAATGCCGAGGAGATGCTTGACGCTCTGTCGGTCAGATATAAAAAGCTGCGGCAGGATGCTATAACCTTTGAGATAACCGAGATAACGGCAGGCACAAAATCAAGAAACATTACTAATTCGGAGGCGAAGTAAAATGAATATCGGAAAGATCGTTCAGGTCTCCGGACCTGTTATCGACGTGAAGTTTGAATCGGGATCGCTTCCGAAGATCAAAGAAGCTATAAAGGTCACGGTCGAAGGAAAGCAGAAGATAATGGAGGTCGCTTCACATCTCGGTGACGGCATTGTTCGCTGCATAATGATGGACGGCAGCGACGGAGTGAGCCGAGGTATTGAGGCGGAGGCTACCGGAAGCCCCATTAAGGTGGCTGTCGGTACAGAGGTGCTCGGTCGTGTGTTCAACGTGTTCGGAGAGACCATCGACGGCGGCGAGCCGATACCGGACGACGTTCAGAGAAAGGCGATACACAGCCCTGCTCCCAATTTCTGCGAGCTTAGCCCATCGGTCGATATGCTCGAGACCGGAATCAAGGTAATAGACCTACTCGAGCCCTACGTCAAGGGTGGAAAGACCGGTCTGTTCGGAGGTGCCGGCGTCGGAAAGACGGTGCTTATCCAGGAGCTTATCCACAATATAGCTACCGAGCACGGGGGATATTCGGTATTCGCCGGGGTCGGAGAGCGAAGCCGAGAGGGAAACGATCTTTGGAACGAGATGAAATCAAGCGGAGTGCTTGATAAAACAGCGCTCGTTTTCGGTCAGATGAACGAGGCTCCCGGCGTCAGAATGAGGGTAGCTCTTACCGGACTTACCATGGCGGAGCATTTCCGCGACGATATGCACAAGGACGTGCTTCTGTTTGTCGATAATATATTCCGTTTCGTCCAGGCAGGAAGCGAGGTTTCGACCCTGCTCGGAAGAATGCCGTCGGCGGTGGGATATCAGCCTACGCTCGCGGCGGAGATGGGAGAGCTGCAGGAAAGGATAGCCTCTACCAAAAACGGCTCGATAACCTCGGTTCAGGCGGTATACGTGCCTGCCGACGATCTTACCGACCCGGCTCCCTCAACTACCTTTACCCACCTTGACGCAACTACGGTATTGAGCCGTAAAATATCCGAAAAGGGCATATATCCTGCGGTCGATCCGCTTGAATCGACCTCGAGGATACTTGAGGAAAATATCGTCGGAAAAAGACATTACGATACGGCGAGACACGTTCAGGAGACGCTTCAGAAATACGAGGAGCTCCAGGATGTTATAGCGATACTCGGAATCGAAGAGCTCGGAGACGAGGACAAGCTGGTCGTTAACAGAGCGAGACGCATACAGCGCTTCCTCTCGCAGCCGTTCAGCGTTGCCGAAAAATTCACGGGAGTGAAGGGCGTTTATGTCCCGATAGACGAGACTATACGCGGCTTTGAGGCTATACTCGGCGGAGATGCGGACAAATATCCAGAGGCGGCGTTCTTCAATGTCGGAACCATCGACGACGTCGTGAAAAAAGCAGGTGAGCTCAGTTGAAGAGCTTTGATCTTATCGTGCTCGCGCCTGATAAGGTGCTGTACGACGGAAGATGCGAGTCGCTCACCTTTCCGACCGAGGACGGTACCTACGGAATACTTGCAAATCACGCGCCGCTTGCGGCGTCGGTCGTGCCGGGAGAGCTCAGCTTTCGCACCGATAAAAAGGACACCGTCTGGGCTGCCGTTTCATCGGGCGTTGTGTGCATGAGAGATAATCGCTGCACGGTGCTCGTGTCCTCGGCGGAGGATGCGTCCGAGATCGACGAGGCGAGAGCTATGCGCGATGTAGAGTCGTCCGAGATGCATATCCGAAGCAGAAAGACCACGATGGAGTACGAGCTCGCGAAATACGGACTCGTGCGCGCCATGACGAGACTCAACGTACGTAAAAGAAGATATCGCAAAAAATAAGAAGCATATAAATATCCCCAAGGTGGACACCGACTCTGTCGGGATCCTGCCTTGGGGATCGTTTTTGTATGTGGGTGATTTTCGTTTGAGACTTGCTTTTACGCCTTGTCGCTTCCGCTCTCGGCTTCAGCTTTCAGCTTCTCGATGAATCTGCCGATGCGCTCGAGCGCAGTGGAGATGTGCCGTACCGAATAAGCGTACGATACTCTCGCAAAGCCCTCACCGCAGTCTCCGAATGCGGTTCCGGGAACTATCGCCACACCCTCCTCGAAAAGCAGGCGCTCGCAGAAGCGCTCGCTCGTCATGCCGAATTTTCCTATGTTCGGGAATATGTAGAACGCGCCCTCCGGCTCGAAGCAGTCGATGCCGAGCTTTCTAAATCCGTTTACGATATATCTTCTGCGGCGGTTGTACTCCTCGGTCATCTCCTCGATGTCCTCGTCGCCGTTTTTCAGCGCTTCTATTGCCGCATATTGGCTTGTTGTCGGAGCGCACATTATCGCAAATTGATGAAGCTTGAGCATCTGCTTGAGTATGGGTGTGGGAGCCGCGGCATAGCCAAGACGCCAGCCGGTCATCGCATACGCCTTTGAGAATCCGTTTACCACTATGGTGCGCTCGCGCATACCGTCAAGCGAGGCGATGGATACGTGCCTTTTTCCGTTGTAGGTCATCTCTGCGTATATCTCGTCCGAGAGCACCAATATCTGTGTGTCGCGCAGTATCTCGGCTATCGGCTCGAGATCCTCGCGATCCATTATCGCTCCGGTGGGGTTGTTCGGGAAGGGGAGGATCAAAAGCTTCGTTTTGTCGGTTATCGCAGCACGAAGCTCGTCCGGCGTCAGCTTGAACTTGTTCTCTTCCTTTGTGTTGATGAATACCGTCTTTCCCCCGGACATACGTACTATCGGATCGTAGCATACAAAGGACGGCTGGGGCAGTATTACCTCGTCTCCCTCGTTTACAACCGCGCGTATGGTCATATCGATAGCCTCGCTTCCGCCGATGGTCACAAGCATCTCGGTCGCGGGATCATAATTCAGCGAGAAGCGACGGAGCAGATAATTGGACAGCTCTACTCGGAGCTCCATCAGTCCGCTGTTTGACGTGTAGTAGGTTTTGCTTTGCCTCAGACTGTCTATCGCCGCCTCGCGTATATGCCACGGAGTGGGGAAGTCGGGCTGTCCTACCGTAAGTGAAACTATATCATCCATTTCATCGAGTATGTCAAAGAATTTTCTGATGCCGGAGGGCTTCAGCTCCTTGACATTGTTCGATAAAACTTCATCGTAATTTATCATTATATCGTGTTACCTCTCTGGTCTATCTCGGGCGATTCGTATATGACCCCTTTATCCTTGTATTTTTTCAGCACAAAATGGGTTGCGGTCGATACGATATCCTCAAGGGGAGCGAGCTTGTAGGAAACGAAAAACGCTACCTCGCGCATGGTCTTGCCCTCGATCATGAGCATGAGATCGTATCCTCCCGACATGAGGTGCACGCTTTTTACCTCGGGATAGTGATATATCTTTTCTGCTATTCTGTCAAAGCCGCGGTCGCGCTGGGGAGCTACCTTCAGCTCAATTATCGCGCTTACGTATTCGCGGTCGGTCTTGTCCCAGTTTACAAGCGCCTTATATCCGAGTATCGTTCCGTCCTTTTCAAAATCGGAGATGGCTTTTTTTATATCCTCTACCGGACGGTCGCACATTACGGAAAGCTGTTCGGGTGTGAGTCTTGCATCGCCCTCTAAAAGCTGTAAAATCTTATCCATACTGTATATCCTTTCAAAAATACTATTTTGTAAAGTCTTAAATCTCTTATATACCGCTTAATATGCGTGTATGATAGATATTATATCATGTTTTTATATCGTATGCAACAGATTTAGAAAAAAATTCTGTTTATCGTGATAAAAATTACCGAAAACAAAAATAAATTCGGAAAAGATAACAAAAGTACGAAAAATATTCGGAAAAAGCGATGTATTTTGAGCGTGAGCCGGACGAAAAAATAAAAGAGCTGTTTAAAACAGCTCTTTTGACTATGCATTTTTCTACGTCGGTAGGGTGCAAAGCAGTACTGAAAGGCTATATGCACCGCGAGTTATATTGCTACGAGTTTTTCGCGAGGTTATATTGCCTTAGTATACTGCCGTGAGCGTAACGCTCCGGTATATACCGGAGTTATCATGGCTCGGTTTGGCGCGTGAGCGCTTGGATGCTGTCAGTCTGCCCTAAAGCGTCTGAGCCTGAGCGCATTCAGCAGCACCGATACCGAGCTTAAGCTCATAGCGGTGCCGGCTATCATGGGATTGAGCAGCGGCCCTCCGAAAATGTGGAGCACTCCCATTGCTACCGGGATACCTATGACGTTGTACCCGAACGCCCAGAAAAGATTCTGCTTAATATTTCTGACAGTTGCGCGGCTCAGCTTTACAGCCGTTGCAACGTCGGTGATGCTGCTTCGCATAAGGACGATGTCCGCCGACTCTATCGCGATGTCTGTGCCGTTGCCTATTGCCATGCCTACGTTAGCCTGGGTGAGTGCCGGAGCATCGTTTATTCCGTCGCCTATCATCGCGACCATTCTGCCCTCGTCGCGCAGGCGCTTGACCTCGTTTGATTTCTGATCGGGCATTACCTCGGATACGACTCGGTCGATGCCGACGCTTTTAGCTATCGCGTGAGCGGTTATCTCGTTGTCTCCGGTGAGCATGACCGTCTCGATGCCCATTTTGTGCAGACGTGCAATAGCCTCGCGGCTGTCGCTTTTTACTGTATCGGCTACCGCCATTATGCCGAGAAGCGAGCCCTCGCTTGCAATGTATATCGGAGTTTTGCCCTCGCTTTGAAGCTCGGCTGCGCGAGCTTGAAGCTCGCTCGGTGTGATCTTGTTCTGCTCGATGAACCTTGCGTTGCCGAGGATCATGCGTTTTCCGTTTATCGTAGCGGAGATCCCAAGTCCGGTGCTGCTCTCGAATTCGGATATCGGGACAAGCGAAAGCCCGTCCGATTTTGCGCGCTCGACCACAGCCTCGCCCAGCGGATGCTCGGAGGCGGCTTCGGCTGATGCTGCGCTGAGGAGAAGCTCCTCCGGGTCGACGTTTTCTGCGGTGATGATATCGGTGACACGGGGCTTGCCCTCGGTTATCGTGCCGGTTTTGTCGAATACGGCGGTGTCTACCTTGTGGGTCGTTTCAAGCGTTTCGCCGTTCTTTATCAGTATTCCGTGCTCGGCGCCCTTTCCCGTTCCGACCATGATAGCCGTCGGTGTAGCGAGCCCGAGTGCACACGGGCAGGCGATTACCATTACCGATATGAATATCGTGAGCGAGAAGGTGAGCGATTCTCCGACAATATACCATGCGATGCACGAAAGCAGAGCTATCGCCATTACCGCCGGGACGAAAAAGCCTGCTACCGTATCGGCAAGCTTGGCTATCGGAGCCTTCGAGCTCTGCGCCTCCTCAACGAGGTTTATTATCTTTGCGAGCGCCGTGTCGTTGCCTATACGCTCGGCGCGATATTTTATATATCCGTTCTTGTTTACGGTTCCGCCGGTGACGGTGTCGCCTGCCGACTTTTCGCTCGGCATACTTTCGCCGGTGAGCATAGATTCATCGATCGATGTCGAGCCCTCTGTTACCGTTCCGTCGACCGGAAGCCGCTCTCCCGGGCGGACAACTACGATATCGCCTACCGCGACCTCTGCAAGCGGTATGACTAGCTCCTCGCCGTCCCGAAGCACGCAGGCGGTGTCGGGAGCAAGTCTTACAAGCTTTTCGATAGCCTCGCCGGTCTTGCTTTTCGCTCTCGCTTCGAGATATTTTCCGAGCGTTATCATCGTGAGGATGACACCGGCTCCCTCAAAATAGAGACTGTGAGCGTACTCCGCGTGGCCGCTTGATATCATTATCGTCGCATATATGCCGTAGCTGAACGCGCAGGTCGTGCTGACGGCTATAAGCGAGTCCATATTCGGGCTCAGATGGAAAAGCGCCTTTATTCCGGTGATATAAAACTTATATCCGATAAGCATGATGGGTAGCGTAAGAAGCATCTGCACGAGTGCGAAATACAGAGGATTTGTATCCGGTGAAATGATGTTCGGGAGCGGAAGCCCCACCATGTGACCCATGGAGATATACAGAAGCGGTACCGCGAATATCGCGGAAGCGATAAAGCGGTTGCGGATGCTTTTTATCTCCTTTGCTTTGGAGCGCGGCTTCGAGTTTGTTTCGTCCTGGAGCACAGCTCCGAAACCGGCTTTCTTCACGGCGGATATGATATCCTCCGCCGATACCACCTCGGTATCAAATGTAGCGTTCAGCTTTTCTGCCGCAAGATTTACCGTGGCACTTTCTATGTCGGGGAGCTTGCGTACGGCTCGCTCGATCGATGCGGCGCACGCCGCGCATTTCATACCTTGAATGAGAAAGATTTGATTCATTTTAAAATAACCTTAGATTTGTACCTTTCTATTTTTGAGTTATATGTTAAATCTTTAAAATGATTTTAAAATGCTTTACTTTGCATCTGCCCCAATACGTGATAATTCCACGAAAAGCGATACGAGCTGAAGAAGTATGCCGGTTATCGCCATAGTCGAGGGCAGAACGGTGTGGTAGGGGAGAGAGTATGCACGGAATATCACAAAAAAGGCGCAGCCTGCCGTCGATACGACAGCCGAAAGCAGAAATCCGACATTAACACAGCCCGATTTTTGCGCTGATGCGAAATATATTGCCGTTACGGCGGACATTGGAAAGAGCAGATAAATAAATGCCACGGTCGAGGCGAGAGCTCCGAAAATAAGAGCTGCGACAGACGCAAGTGACGTTGCGACGGTGAGCAACGTTGCCGCTGCTTTGATGATTTTTGCTATGCTTCGGGGTGCACTCCCTGCCGCTGCGTGTGAAAACAGAGCCGGGAACAGCATAGTCGATGCGAGAGCAAATACAGCCGAGTAAAGATATCGAATCGTCGCCCCCTGCATCTCAGGCTCGGACAGGCATAGCGCAAGAGGGATAAGCGACAAGGCGAAAAGCGAGCAGATTCGCGCTCGCTCGAGTCGTCCGGTGTTTACGTTTGCTAAGACAAGGCAGAGCGCCGCTGCCGGAAAGGGTATTGCAGCCCGGAGCGCGAACGCTCCTGCGTTTATACCAAGCAGCATCGAGAACGGAGGATAAGCGAGCATGACTGAGATGAGATTTATCGCAAATACGACCGAATATGCCGCAACCGCCGCGCCTTGCGTTGCGCGGTGCAGCATAGGGGTACGCTTTGACAGATCGTTTTGGCTCATAATACGCGCTCCCGTCAAAGATATAGTATAAACAGCTTGATATACGACATATATTCTCGTACAAGCATGGTGAAAAGAAAGAACGGAGATGCGCTTTTTGCATGGACGTATATATCCGCAAAATCGTTCATCTCGGAAAGAAGCTTTATGCGAGGTATGTGAAAATCGGAGGAAAGTGCTACGACCGGTCGCTCCGACAGTCCCCTTTGCTCTATGAGCGCAGCGGAGAAGCGTATGTTTTCCACCGTGTTCGAGGACTCAGGCTCAACGTATATTCTATCCTCAGATATTCCGCAGGATATGAGGTATTCGCACATGATATCCGCCTCGGCTCTCGGCTCGTTCTCTCCCTTTCCGCCGGAGACGACGCATAACGAATCCGGCTGCGCGTGAAGAATGTCAGCCGCTCTGTCAAGCCGCCGCTTGAGTGTAACTCCGGGGCCGTCATCGTATACCTTTGCGCCGAACACGACAACTACCGAGTCCTCGGGAAGCTGTGCCGGCTGCTCCTCGTGCGATATCATAAAATAGAGGTATCCGCACATGGAGAGAAAGGTTACGGTATAAAAAAGCAGACCTGCGGTGTATATCGTTTTAAAGACTATATAATATTTTTTGAGGATCTGCTTCAGCTTTTCGCGGAGTATTATCGGAAGCAGTATCGCCGCGATGACAAAAACAGATATTATAACCGGCAGCATCCCCTCGCTGTATATAAACAGCTTCAGAAAATACGAGCCGTAGCAAATAAGCGTGAAGGTGGCTGTCACGGCG
>CAZSUR010000009.1:17430-20671 GCA_964610075.1 uncultured Lachnospiraceae bacterium | reverse complement strand
GGCGGCGGAATATGCAACGAGAAGGAGTATCTCTTAAATCCGCTTCTCGAGCAGGTCGCAAACGAGCAGTATACAAGAGACTCGATGAAGAAAACTACGATAAAGATTGCCACTCTCGGAAACGATGCCGGCATCATCGGAGCTGCAGCTCTCGGTATGTAACGAGCTTGCGCGGCTGAAAACAAAAAACGACCTCCTATGGCTAAAGCATCAGCCATAGGAGGTATTTTTATATCTGCGGCTCTATTTCAGCATATCCGCAAAAACAGCCCTGTCTATCGTAAACTCCGGAGTTCCCATATATCCGGGCGAGACCTCGTACTTATCGAACGCTATAACGATGTCACCATTCTCGTTCCAATAGAAGTTGTGATCCCGCGAAAGAGTTGTAAAGCTCCATCCGAATTCGTTATCGTCGACCCAATATATCGCATCAGGATCCTCTACCATGCGCTCCTTCATCTGACGCTTTATATCCTCCTCTATCACGGTGTAGAAGGCGTCATCGTCGGAGATGTCGCAAAGCGTCGCTATCCTTCCGTGCTCCTTGTCTATATGGTAGTATTTGTAGTAGGTGTTGCTGCTTCCCGCTGCCTCGAATATCCGCACACGCAGGGTAAACCATGAGGGCGAGTTTGTAACAACGTCGTAATCGATGTAAAGCGAGCTGTGACCCTCGTCTCCGACCTCTTCTATCTCGGAGCGGAATCGTTCCACCAAAATTCCGGTGAGCTCGTCTACGTCCTTGTTGATGTAGTCGGTAGCTTCGCTTCCGTCTCCCTCTATCCTCGGCACCGTGATGCCCATCTCGTGGTGCGAATCCGAATAAAAATAGTTCCGGATAGTCACCACTCTGACTATATCTCCGAGCACCGGGATCTGCTCGAGCGCGTGCGCGTAGGCATTACTGCAGTTCGGCATTATCACAAAAAGCACAAGTGCGGCGCTAGCGGCAAGCGAGGCTATCCTCGAAGCGATACACAAGCCGGACGCTCCTCTCTTTTTCGGAAGCTCGGACAGCGTTTTTTCTATCTCATCTCTGACTCCGCTCGGGATATCGCAGCTTTCCGCCATTGCTTTTCTTTTTATCAAATCGTCAAATTTATTCATCTCCGAAATCCTCCTTTAAGAGCTCCCGAAGCTGCTTGCGCGCTCGGGATAATCGCCGCTTTACGGTAACTATCGCAGTATCTGTAATTTTGGCAATTTGCAAAATCGAAAGATCCTCGTAATAATATAACACGACCACCGTTCTGTACGGCTTGGCGAGGCTCTCAACAGCCCTTTTGAGTGATATCGAGGTCACAAGTCTGCTCTCCTCGCCATACTCGTGAAGCTCGGCCTCGTCGATCGAAATTATCCTTGAATTTTTGCGGATAAACTCGACCGAGGTGTTATGAACTATACGCAAGATCCAAGCTTTAAATGCTTGTGCGCTTTTAAGCGAGTCCCAGCTTTTATATGCACGAAATATCGACTCGGATATTATTTCGGTTGCATCCGCATCATTTTTGACTATCGAAAAAGCAAGCTTGTACATTGCATTCTCGCACAGTCGTATCTGCTCGCAAAAAGTGTCCTTGTCGAGCAAGACTTACCCCTCCCCAATATATTTTGCCGTCTCCTTGCATATCCACTCGCCCCAATATGCGTAATATTTTGCATATAGGTGGACGTTATCAAAGGTCTTGTCCTCCGAAAGGTTGCCCGATTCGTCATCAAACAGAGGATTTGCGTCGATATAGATGATACTGTCGCCGTCCGCAAGCCCCTCAAGCTCACCATTAAGTCGGTCTATCGCCGGATTGTTGATATAATCGTCGGAAGCGGAACGCTTGGCTGAAACGTGTAGATTCGCCTGGATAACTATCACCGCCTCCGTCTGATTTGCACGCACATACTCTATCAGCTCTTTGTAGCGGTTAAGTATACTGTTAAGATTATACCCAAGCTCGTTTATTCCAAGCATCAAGTATATTTTACCATACTTTCTGTTAGATAACAATTCCGAAAGCGTTACCTTTCCCACCTTTGGCACCGAGATGCGCTCCTTTTGCGCGTTGAATACGCTCATTCCGACGTTGCAGAAGAAATCCGCGTCCTCTATTCCCGAATATTCCATGATTCCGACCGTTCTCGAGTCTCCGATAAACAGCGAGCCGACCGACAACGCCTCGATCGGCGGAGCCGTCTCAACAGGTGCCGGATCCGTTTCGGGCGCGGGCTCGGTCGTTGTGTCGTCCGTTTCCTCCGGCTCGGTTTCTGACTCTGTCTCACTCTCCGGTTCGGTTTCGGGAGCCGTATCGGCCGCCGGCTCCGTATCCTCGGTCACGCGCGAGCTTTCATCCTGCCGACCCGTGTCGACATCTCGGTCGCTCGACGCCTCGCGATACAGATAAAAGGCGACAGAGGCGGCTATCATTATAAGCAAAACAGATAAAGTAATCAAATTTGACCTTTTCATTTGTGCTCCTATCAGAATCTAAAATACAAAAACGGGTCGTCATAGCCGCGATACATACAGTAAAGGCTCGCGAGAAATATCACAAGCACAAGCAGTCCGATCACAAAGCGGCTCCTCAGCTTTTTAAGTATGCGATACGGCAGCTTTGTCAAAAAGAGTATTCCGGCAATAAGGAAGGGATAATATTCGCGCAGATATTTAAGGTAATCATAGCGGAATATCGACCACACTCCCTGCCCGAAGAAGGGGAAAAGTCGCCCGAAGAATACACCTATCTGCCCTATGTCCCCAATAGCGAACAGTACCCATGTGAGCGGTATGATAAGCACCATATAGGCGTGTCCGAGCAGAGGCTTTGAATCAAGCGTCTTTCCGATAACCAGCTTCTCGATGAGTATTATAACAAACAACGCAAAGCCCCAGACGAGGAAGTTATAGCCTGCTCCGTGCCAGAGCCCGGTTAGCATCCAAACTACCAAAAGATTCAGAACGTTCCTCGCTCTGCCGCATCTGTTTCCGCCGAGAGGTATGTAAACGTACTCTCTGAACCAGCTCCCGAGGGTCATGTGCCATTTCCGCCAAAACTCGGTCATGGTGCGCGCGGTATACGGATGATCGAAGTTTTTCGGCAGCTCAAATCCAAGCATACGTCCGAGCCCCACCGCCATAAGGGAATATCCGAAAAAGTCGAAATATATCTGGAACGAGTATGCCGCAATCGCCATCCACGCAAGAGGGGTGGATATGCTCTCGAAGCCTATCGCCTCCACCTGCCCC
>CAZSUR010000009.1:0-17420 GCA_964610075.1 uncultured Lachnospiraceae bacterium | reverse complement strand
AGCTTGCCGAGCGGATTTGCGAGCAGCACCTTCATTCCGAGTCCGAATATAAATGTAGCAAGCCCCTGCATAACCGCTCTCGCTTTAATGCTCCTGCTTTGCAGATCATCACGAACATAGCCGTAGGTAACGATAGGGCCGGCTATAAGCTGCTCAAACATCGAGAGATAAACGGTATAATTAAGCAGACTCTCCTCCGCCGGAGCTTTGCCCATATAAACGTCGGCAATATACGATATCCCCTGAAAGGTGTAGAAGGATATGCCTATCGGGAGGATAATGTCGAACGGAGGATCAACTCCGAGCTCGCCTATCACAAAGCCGCTGTACTTGAATATGCAAAGGCATACGACGTGATATGCAACGCCGAGTATGAGCAGCGCCTTCTTCGCACGCTTATACCTCTGCATCGCGATACCGAGTGTGAAATCAACGAGTATGCTTAAAATAAACAGAGCGAAATGAAGCGGATGGTCAAGCGTTCCAACAAAATAAAAGGTCATGCTTCCGAAAAAGAGAACGGCGTTCTTCCATCCTCTCGGAGCTATATAATACGCAAAAAAGAATATCGGCAAAAATATTAAAACAAATTGCAAGCTGCTGAATACCATACGTTTATTATCCTCTCGGTGATTTCAATATAATAGACGCGTCAAAAGGCAAAAAGGTGACGTGATATTTCGAGAAATTTCGATAATTTTCAAAATTTATCGACGCGTCAAAAATATGCGCTTAAAATGGAGCTCGCGCACGCTCGCATTGAGCCGGTGGAGAAATAAACGATTGACAGAATCGCACAAATCGGTTATAATTCTATCTGTAAACTAAGCTGTGCGATCGCGTGGTATCATGCCGAAAGGTCTTATCATGAGGAAAGTCCGGGCTTCGAAGGGCAGGATAACGGATAACGTCCGCCGAAGGCGACTTCAGGAAAAGTGCAACAGAAATAAACCGCCGTGCATTGCGCGGCAAGGATGGAAAGGCGAGGTAAGAGCTCACCGGCGCACTGGCGACTTTGCGCAAATGTAAACCCTATCCGAAGCAACACCCTATGGGCGAGCGGTAATACCGCTGTGTCTGCCCGGCAAAAGCTCTTGGGTGGCTGGAGCGGCGCGGCAACGTGTCGTCGAGATAGATGATCGCAACGGTCATACGACCGGACAGAACCCGGCTTATACGCTTAGTTTATATAAAAGCTCCGTCGATAAAAAATCGACGGAGCTTTTATATTTGTTTTGTAAAGGTTTCGCTGGAGCTGCAAGGTGAGCAGCATATCAAGTGGATCGAGTTGCGATAGCGCAAGAATGGTCGAGTACGCCGCAAATCCGACTATTATGCGAATCCGTCGCAAAATCGACGCGTCACGCACACCCATAGCAAAGCCGATATATCACGCGAATCTATTGCAAAGCCACCGTGGTTCATACGTGAGTGTCGGTGTGCTCACCTCATGCGTAAAAAGTAGCAGGCGCGAAGCGACAGACCGGCTGCAGCAGGTCTGTCGCCATGGCTTTTTAAATCCGCTCAATTTTACGCATCACTTGGCAGTTTATTTAACAAAATCAACCGCTATCTCGCCCACGCTGTTCGACAAGGCTACCTTCGTCTCTCCGCCTCCGATCGAAGCTCCATCGGAAAGATCGGTACCGTCAACGCTCACACGTCCTATCCCCTTCTTTATGTCAAAGGAATAGTTTGCTCGGCTGTCGCAAAGCTCAAGCGCGACCGCGCCGACACTTGACTTGATACTGCATTCGCCGTTCAGTATACCGTTAAAGCAGAGCTGTCCGACGCTAACATCGATGCTCGCGTTGTTAAGCTTTGCACCCTCCGCCGCGATCTGTCCCGCGCCGCCTTTAATAACGGCGCTTTCTCCTGCCTCGATGTTATACAGTTCCACAGCACCGGCTCCGAGTCCAAGCGTCATATTCTCTGCCGAAAGCTCGCGTATAACGCTCTTTCCGGCGCCGAGGTTTATCGTAGCCGAGTCAAAGCTCTTATCCCTCGGTATATACAGCTTTAAGAAAAGCTTGTTCGAGCGGAAACCTACCTTTTCGTCGAATTTAAGCTCAAGAGCAGAGCCGGAGCTATTCACTTCAAGCTCCTTTATATTGCTCTCGACCCAAAGTGCATCCGCTTCGACCACCTCGAAGCTGCCGGCGGCAAGCTCCACCCGAAGGCTGTTTATTTCGTCGTCAATATAATAGGTCTCGACCTCTCCCGCGTGATCCTCACCGAAAATAAAGGTGAGCGATAGCACCGCCGTCACAACTCCGAATATGATCGCCGCAATAAGCGCTATCGCCAGAGCAATGGCGCAATATTTTATCACAAGCTGAAAACCGGTCATTTTATATCAACTCCTCCGAAAAGGCAGGTGGAGTTTACGTAAAGTGTGGGAACGTCGGCATCGGTATTTCTGTGATCCTTTGCGTCGGTTCCGCCGAAGATAGCAGTAGAGTTCACCGCAACGTTTATATTCTCGGGCACGAATATATCAATGCCTCCGAACACAGCCGTCGCGCTGATAACGCAATCCTTTTCGATTATTGCACGTCTGAGATCGCAGGAAACGCCTCCGAATATGGAGTTAAGCTCCGCGTTCTCGAACACCTCGTTATCGAAGTTTATATCCGCGCCGGCAAAGGTGGCCGTGCAGTTTTTCTTCGTTTGGCTGCTCTGAGCTATCCTTTTGTACGCGTCGGCGTTCTTGTTTCCGAATATACCGCCCAAAATAAGCTTTACTCCGAATATAACTATCGCCACGGGTATTATGAGCTTAAGCAGCACTCCGAAGCTGAGCACGTCGCGCACACAAAGCAGGAGCAGCACACCGAATATAAATCCTACGGCGTTGCCTATCTTATCCGCGCTCGTAAATATACCGACGGCGCACGGGATAATGATGAACAGCGTCCACCAGCCTCTGAAAAATACGTTTATATCTGCAATTCCAAGCGCATTTATGCCGAATATCACGCCGAGCGCTATAAGCACGATACCCCAGAAAATCCTTCTGAAATTTTTCATCTTAGATCACCTCTCAAAATTTATTATTACTTTTCACCCGATTTTATAAATCGGAGCATAGCCTGAAAATTTTCGCCCATCATTTTTTCGGTCTCCGCCTCCGAGAATCGGCACATTCCGGTAACGCAGAGAACGCATATCCCGAATGTATGAAGCCAAACGTGCTCGAACAGCCGCTCGGCAGCCTCCGTTTCAAGCTCATAGTCGCGGCAGAGCGCGGATATGCACCTTTTCGCGACATCTCCCAACCGCAGAAACATATCATCAAACCGATAGGTGTCGTTGTCCCCCGCCATAAAGCCGAGCTTGAAAAGATTCGGCTCGTTCTGCGAAAAGAGCACCATCTGCATACCCACCTGCTTAAAATACGGCGTGTAGCCTCCGACCCTCTCGGAATAGCTTTCAAAGCGCTTTATCGCGGCATCCTTTACAGCCGCCACTACCTCGTCCATCGAGTTAAATACGGTAAATATCGGACGAGCCGAGCTTCCGAGCCGAGCTCCGAGATCGCGCGAGGTCAATGCGCAAAGCCCCTTTTCGCTCACAAGCTCGAGTGCGGAGGCGACTATCTCTTCCTTTGTAAATTTAGGCTTCGGCGGCATTGTGTCACTTCCTTTTTATAATAAATCATTTGTTTTGCATCACACGATTTATTATATTCTCATTATCCGTCCTTGTCAATAACTTTTTTAAAAATTTGCATAAAAAAGCAGGGAGTCGCACCCTCAATCGAGCTTGAGACTCGATGAGCGATGCAGCACTTCCCTGCTTTTGTTACAGTTATTATTTACCGAGAGCCATGACCGCTTCAGCGGCACTTAATATACCTATCTTTCCGCTCTCATAGGTAAGTCCTCCCTGGAAAAATGCGGTATACGGAGCGCGCAACGGCCCGTCGGCTGACAGCTCGATCGACGCACCCTGCGTAAAGGTTCCTGCCGCCATTATCACCTTGTCCGAGTAGCCCGGCATCTCCCAGGGCTCGGGGGTAACGTAGGCATCGACCGGTGAGCCCGCCTGTATGCCGCGACAGAATGCGCAAAGCGCATCGGGCGAGCCGAGCTTTATCGCCTGGATTATATCGTGTCTGCTCTCGTTCCAGCGTGGCTCGACGTCATAGCCAAGCTCCTCAAATATATATGCTGAAAAGAGCGCGGTCTTCAGCGCCTGCGCCACCGTGTGCGGCGCGTAGAAGAAGCCCTTGTACATACTCTTGTTGGTATCAAGTGAGGCTCCGCACTCGAGTCCTACTCCGACAGAGGTCAAACGATAGCCTGCAAGCTCGCAAGCCTTGGAGCTTCCGGCAAGATACGCGCCCGTCTCCGCCATTCCGCCGCCCGGATTCTTTATAAGCGAGCCGATTATAAGATCGGCGTTCGGCTCGGTCGTATCGGTGAACTCGCCGTAGCAGTTGTCAACAACAACGTATGCGTCCGACACCGCACGCACCCTTGCTATCATATCGTTTATCTCCGCACTTGAAAGTGTGCGGCGGTTCATGTATCCCTTCGAGCGCTGGATGAATACCACCTTTATTCTCTTATCCGAAAGGAGTGGAGCAAAATCCTCACCCAGCTCGCATTGGCGGTACTCGACCCCGAAATCGCGGAGCGAGCCGTTTCCTGCTTCTCCCGAGATGCCGATCACCTCGTCAAGCGTATCGTACGGTTTTCCCGTTATGGCGAGCATCACGTCTCCCGGACGAAGCAGCGCGTACAGTCCTATCGCCAGAGCGTGTGTGCCGTTTACGATGTTGTGGCGGACGAACGCCGCCTCTGTTCCAAACACGTCGGCATATATCTTATCAAGCGTGTCTCTGCCCTTGTCGTCATAGCCGTAGCCGCTCGTGCCGGCAAAATGCGCCTCCGACACCTTATGCTCTCTGAAGGCATCCATTACCTTTTTCGTATTTACAAATGCCGTATCGTCGATCCGGCGGAACTGCTCTGCGAGCGCCGCCTCGGCTGCAAGTGCTATATCATTCAGCTTTGCGTTATCGATCATATCAATATATCCTTAAAATTCATTTACTATCTTCTTAAACGTGTTTCCGCGCACCTCGAAATTCGGGAACGCGTCGAAGCTTGCGCAAGCGGGAGAAAGTATCACCGTATCCCCGGGAGCCGCAGCTTCGTGCGCGGCGCCAACAGCACGTGCGAAATCCTTTTCCTCCAATATCACCGGATATCCCTCGCGATATTTTTCGGAGGAGGTAACGGCAGCCTTTATCTTCTCGGAGGTCGCTCCGGTAAGAACGAGCACCTTCACCTTATCGCATACCGCGTCTGCCATCGGCTCGAACGGGATATGCTTATCGTAGCCGCCGCAGATAACTATAAGCTTGCAGTCGAATGCAGAGAGCGCAGCCATCGTGCGCGTCGGGCTCGAATCTATCGAGCTGTTGTAGTATCTGACCCCGTCAAGCTCGCGCACAAACTCACATCGGTGCTCGACTCCGCCGAAGGTGCGCGCGAGCTCCGCGAACACCTCGGGCGTAACGACATCGTACAGAGCCGCTATCGCAGCCATATAGTTTTCTCGGTTGTGCTTGCCGGGCAGAAGTATATCTCCCTCCGCCAGAAACGGCTTGCCGAATACGTTAATGCTTCCGTCGCACATACCGACTCCGCCCTCGTCGCAGAAGTTGACGATCTCGACTCCGTCGCCTGCCTCCGCGCACATCGCGCGCGTGATATCATTTGAGGCGTTGAGCACGAGTCGCGAGCCGCTCGGCTGGAAGCGGAATATATTCTTTTTCGCTTCGACATACTCATCCATGCCGGTATGGTAGTCAAGGTGATTGGGCGAGACGTTGGTTATCACCGAAACGTCGGGAGAATGTGTCATAGTATGAAGCTGGAAGCTGGAAAGCTCGACCACGGCAAAGCAGGAGGAGTCCATTTTATCCAGTCTCGGAAGGAGCGGCGCTCCTATATTTCCGCCGACGAACACCTTATCCTCACCGTACTGCATGGACAGAGCTTTATATATCAGCGTTGTAGTCGTGGTTTTGCCGTCGCTTCCGGTAACTCCGTATATTTTAGCCGGGCAAAGCTCGAAAAACAGCTCCATCTCGGAGGTGAGCTCCGCTCCGCGCTCGACAGCACGTGCAATACCGTGAACGTCGTATCTTATTCCGGGAGCTTTAAAGATCACCTCGTCGCGGATATCGTCGAGATATCCCTCTCCGCAAACAAAGCCTACCCCTCGCTCCTTGTATTCTCTCACCTTATCCGAAAGCTGCTCAAAAGGCTTGCGGTCGCGAGCCGTGACCTTTGCGCCGCGCTCGAGAAGATACTCTATAAGCGGAGTATTCGAGATCCCGAGTCCTATTACCGAAACGGTTTTATTTGAAAAATCAGTAGTCAAAGATACCACTCTCCGTAATCTTAATTCTATTTGATCCTGACCAAGCGCGACAGCCCATCGCACAGCACCTCGATGAAGCGATCGGCTTCGTTTTCGGTGTTGTCGGAGGAAAGGCTTATACGCAGGGTGGAATCAGCCTGCGCGTCGCTTAGCCCGAACGCGAGAAGCACGGGATTTACGCTTCTCCGCTTGGACGAGCAGGCGGAGCCGCTCGATACGCATATATCGTACTGCGAAAGATGGCGAAGCATGACCTCGCTCTTGATATTCGACAGCGTTATGCTGATTATGCCGGGAAGATGCTTGCCGGTAGGCGTATTAACACAAACCTCCTGCGGTAGACGCGAGAGTATATACTCACGCAAAGCCGACAGCTTCTCTGAGCGCTGTGCGATGGTATCCTTTTTCTCCTTCACCGCACACGCAAAGCCGGCTATCCCCGGAAGATTTTCGGTACCGGAGCGCATACCGCCCTCCTGACCGCCTCCGAAAATGATGGGGGAAACTCTGTGCTTTTCTATAAGTCCGGGAGCAACGTACAAAGCGCCAACTCCCTTCGGGCCGTTTATCTTGTGCGCGCTTACGGTAAGCATATCGACGCCAAGCTTCTGCACCGATATCGGGAGCTTCATAAAGCCCTGAACTGCATCGCAGTGAACGAGCGCCGTCGGACAGACCGAGTGCACCGTCTCCGAGATCGAGGGCAGATCGTATATCGCTCCGGTCTCGTTGTTCACAAGCATTACCGACACAAGCACTGTGTTCGGCGTCAGAGCCGAGCGAAGCTCATCCATATCTATAACTCCGCCGCGCGTGGAGAGGCGCAACACCTCGGCTCCGTCCTCCTCGAGCGCCTTCGCCGGCTCGGATATCGCCGGATGCTCGCTGTCGGTGATGATTATCCTCGGCGCAACGCGGTGCTTTTTCGCTCTCACCGTGCCGAGCAGCGCGATATTGTCCGCCTCGGTACCGCTTCCGGTGAAGATAAGTCTGTGCCCGAAGGTATTTCTTATCCCGAGCGCGGAGAGCACGGTCGTGCGCACATCGCTTAATATATGCTCGGCCTCGAGCCCGAGCTTGTGAACGGACGACGGATTGCCGTAGCAGTCGCGTATAACGTCCGACATAACTTGTGCGACCGTGGCGGAAACCGCCGTAGTCGCACTGTTGTCAAAATAAATTACATCACTCATAATAACTCTCAGTTAAAAGAAATATTCTCAAGAATACTTGCTATCTCCTCGGTATGAGAATCATAGTTTGCCTCTGTCGCGGTATAGGTAAACAGATATACCCTTGCATCTTTAAGTATCGTTACCTGCATAAACTTGTACGCATCGCCCGATACGGTAGCGGTATAGACATACTTCTTTGCGACGTTTCCCGCAACGAGCATATCCTCGCCCTCCGTCTCGTACTCCATATCGGAGAATGTCTTTTCAAAGGTATCCTTGTACGAATCCCAGAAGGAAACGAGATCCGATTCCGCATCACGAAGCTCAAATGCCGTCATGCTTATATTAGACTTGTCGCTCTGACTGCAATAAGCGGAAACGACACCCGTCGAGATATCGGCGGTCCAGGACTCGGGGATATAAAGCTTATACTCCACTACGTCCGAGGAGATATTCTTCATTCCTGCCGGGACGTACGCATCGACCGGTGAGCAGCTTGCAAGAGCAGCCATTACGGTAAAAAGACAAATTACTGTTGATATAATCGAAATTCTTCTTCTCATTTTATCACTCCTATGACAGATATTATACAGCGAATGCCGCTCTTTGTCAACAAAAACGATTGATTTAGGGCTTTTCGTATGTTATAATAATAACGTATACAAGATAAATATCTTCAATCTCATAAAGGAACGGAGGAGCACTGCGGTGAAGCCCAGAATACTTGTCATAGGAAACGCTTGTATGGAGCTTCGTATGAAGATGTCATACCTGCCGAGGATCGGTGAAACCTCATACGAAGACGATTTTGAATATACTCCGGGAGGCGAGGGCGTAAACGCCGCCGTCACCTTCGCGAAGCTCGGCTTTGACACCGTGCTGTGCGCGCGCCAGGGCGGAGACAGCATCGGTCAAAGGATGAAGACCTACTACGAGTCGCTCGGAATCGACACGAGATTCATAGTATGGGATAACTCGAACAAGACCGGACTTTACATAACCATAGACGAAAGCCGCCCGGGAGGGGTACGGCGCATAAAATATCAGGCGGCGAACGAGCTGCTTGAAAAAAGCGACATCGAGGCGGCGTTCTCCTGCTATCCGGACGCGGTATATCTCCAGCTTGACATACCCGAGGACGTTGCGGTATACGCCACCGAGCTTGCGGAGGATATCGGAGTTCCGGTATTCATAGACTGCTGTATGCCCGAGCGCAGCATCCGCCTCGAACGACTTAAGGCGGTCGAAATATTCTCCCCGAACGAGCAGGAGATATGTGCGTACACCTCCATTATGCCGACCGACATCGAGCGTTGCCTCAAGGCTTGTATGGCGCTCGAGCAGAGGGTAAACGCCAAATACTACGTAATTAAGATAGGCGAGCGCGGCGTATTTCTGTACGACGGCAGGTACTACAAGGTCATATCCTCGTACGATGTCGACGTAAAGGATGCAACGGCAGCAGGCTCGGCATTTACAGCTGCGATGGTCACCGAATATCTCGAGTCGCAGGACATAAAAAAGGCGTGCGAGTTCGGAAATATAACCGGAGCGCTCACCGTCACGCGCAAGGGTGCTGCGGTATCAATACCGACGGCAGACGAGATAGCGGAATTTATCGTAGAAAACGAGATCGAGCTTTAAGCTCAAGCGGGAATCGGAGAAAATCATGGCAAAAAGCAGGATAATATTAGGCGTGGATTACGGAGATGCGCGCACCGGAATCGCTGTAAGCGATCCGAGCGGCATCATCGCCACCGGACTTTCAACCATACACAAAAAAGGCAAGCGCGAGGTATCGGAGAGCATACTTGAGATATGCCGAGAGCGCGGAGTTGAGCTTATAGTCGTCGGGAACCCGATAAACATGAACGGAACCGAGGGCGAGCGCTCGATACACATCAAAAACTTCGCAAGCTATCTTGAGGAGCTCACCGGCATCGAGGTGGTGCTGTTCGACGAACGCTGCACTACGATGGCGGCACATCAGATACTGAATATGACCGACACGCGCGGAAAGAAGCGCAAAAACGTAGTCGATACACTCTCCGCGCAGATAATCCTGCAAAATTACATGGATTCTCACAAATAATAATACCGAAAGCCGGGCATACGCATCAAAGTAAAGTGCGTATGCCCTTTTGTTATGCCGCGCGCGACACGGTAGCACATCGCGAGGCGCACCCGCCGCGGCTCGCCTATTCGAAAATCTCGCAGATCAGCCTTTTTTGCAGCGTTTTCATCCTTTGGAAATTCATTGACGAGCCGTAATATCGCTCAAGCTCAAAATGCTTGCGTTTTATCTCGGAAAATGTATCGGCAAGCGCACCGTGGCCGAGCTCCGCGGCTTCGCGCAGGAATTTAAGCTCGCGCTTGATCTCGCGAATCCTATCCGCATCCGAAAAGCGCTCCATATTTATGATGCTGCGCTCGTCGTCCGACAACGTATCGAGCGATATCATGATATCTCCGTCCGGCAGATAGATCGCCGTAATATCATCCGGGCAGACGGGATCGCGGCTGACGCTCACAGCCAAGCCCATCCGCTCGGCGCAATCAAGCACGCAGGAGGTGAAAAGCGGAGCCGTACCGTATCTGTCGCTTATACGATAGCTCCGCAGCGCCGTTCTCGGCGCTACCGTAAAGCTTCCGTCCATACCGAACGAGTGTATCTGGCAGCTTGACACCGAAAAGCCCTGCCCCTTTGTGCGGCGAAGCAGCCGCTCGACCGCTCCCTCCGCCTTCTCACGAAGAAACGCCTTTCCTACCGTTGCCATCGCTTCTTTTTTGATCTCGGACAGCACCCTCATCTCACGGTATGCCTTGGCGTAAAGCTCACGCTTTCGCTCGGACAGCTCGATTATCACAGCCTCGCTTTTCCGCAGCTCCGACTCGCGGATAAGCTCCGCTGTGTTTATCAGCCGGTCGCGCAGCGCCGGCAGCTCAGCATCTCTTGTATGCGGAGCCGTTCCGTCGACAAGCCCGACCCCTATATCCTCGATAATCAGCCCGTCAAGCGAGGTGGGGTCGGACGAGCAAAGATAGCTGTGTGTTCTCATCCCTCGCTCCTCGGCGCACAGACGCATCTGCTTCATAAGCGAGGATTTTCCGGTGCCCGGCCCTCCCTTTATCACGTACAATCGTTCACAACACGAGAAATCGTCATAGCTCAGATCGACAAAGCCGTCGGGCGTGTTCATTCCGATAAACGAAACAAGAGAGCCGTCTATATCAAAACGAGACATATTATATACACTCCCAAATAAAAAAATATCAGAACCGGAAGGAAAATCCGGCCTGATATCATTTTATGCTGTCATATTAAGTTTGTGCCAGGGGGTAGAGCTACCGCGCAATGCGACGGCGGAACACCTCGTACGCAAGCACCGACGCCGCCGATGCCGCCGAAAGTGAGGCTCCGAAATCTCGCGCATAATCGAGCCTTACGCGCATATCCGCCCTCTCGAGCAACGAACGCGAAAGCCCTCTTTTCTCCCCTCCGACGCAGAGAAATATACCGCCGTCGAGCTCGGCATCGTATACCGAAACCGAATCACGCAGATCGGCGCACACGACGCGATAGTCGTTTGCCTTAAAAAGCTCTGCCGCCGCTACACCGTCGGAAACGTATATATCTATAAGCTCGGAGGCACCGGCTGACGAGCGCGCAACCGTTCCCGCCGCCTCCATCCAATTTCGGGGAGACAGAACGATCCCGTCAACGCCGGCAGCATACAGAGTCCGTACGGCATAGCCGAAATTATACGGATCCTCTATACCCTCAAGCATCATGTAAAAGCCATCCTTCTCGGGGAACAGAGCCTCAAGAGACGGATATTCTCTCTCGCCGCATACGGCGACAACGCCGCCGTGGGTATTGCCCTCCGCCAGCGCGTCTATATCCGCGTCGCTTATACACTCAAGCGAAAATCCAAGCTCATCTGCGCGATGTGATAACCACGCAAGCTCCTTCGGCTGCTTCTCGCTTCTTGTACGCGAGATACATACCCGAAGTATGCGCCGACAGCTTTGATCTCGGCTTTGGCATCTCTCGATTATCGCGCGCAGCGATACGATGCCCTCAAATATATACTCTTTCACGTAAGATCAGCCCTTTATCGAAAATTTATATCCGATCGCTTACTTCTTCTTCGCAGCCACCTTGTTAAGTATCATGGTGATAACGATGAGGATGCATATTACCACGATGATGGCAAGCATACCTTTTCCCATGTAGGAAAGATTTTCTATAAAAGCATAGGGATTGAAATTCATCTCGTTTTCCTCCTTACATAAAGAAATTAAGGATAAGACCGCCGGCGATGACAGAAGCTATCTGACCGGAGACGTTTACGCCTATCGAATGCATAAGTAAGAAGTTTTGCGGATCCTCCTCAAGTCCCATCTTGTGGACGATACGTCCGGACATCGGGAATGCGGAGATTCCGGCTGCACCTATCATGGGGTTGACCTTCTTCTTTAAGAAGAGGTTCAAGAATTTAGCGAACAGCACACCTCCTGCGGTGTCGAATATAAATGCAACAAGTCCGAGTCCGAGTATTATAAGCGTATCCTTTGTAAGGAACTGCGAAGCCTGCATCTGGGATGCTATCGTGATTCCGAGGAAAAGCGTAACGAGATTTGCAAGCACCTTCTGCGCCGTCTCGGACAGAGAGTTAAGCACGCCGCACTCGCGGATGAGGTTTCCGAACATGAGGAAACCGACAAGCGAAACGGAGGACGGAGCTATAAGTCCGGCAACTATCGTTATAACTATCGGGAAAAGAATACGTGTGAGCTTGGAAACCTCTTTCTGCTCGTAGGGCATTCTTATCATGCGCTCCTTCTTTGTCGTGAGGAGCTTTATTACCGGAGGCTGGATTATCGGCACAAGCGCCATGTACGAATACGCCGCAACCATTATCGCGCCGAGGTAGTTTGAGTTGAGCTTCTGCGCCACAACGATGGAGGTGGGGCCGTCAGCCGCACCGATTATCGCGATCGACGCCGCATCCTTTATGTCGAAGAACATAGATGCCGTGCAAAGGGTAAAGAAAATTCCGAACTGAGCCGCAGCTCCGAATATCATAAGCTTAGGATTGGAAAGAAGCGGGCCGAAGTCGATCATCGCTCCGATTCCGATGAACAGTATAAGCGGGAAAAGCTCGTTCGCTATACCTGCGTCGAAGAGCACACTTAGCGCTCCCTCCTCGAATACGCCCTCGCTTATCTCCTGCGTTACCGCACCGGACATGGGCAGGTTTACAAGTATCGCGCCAAAGCCCATAGGCAGAAGAAGTGTGGGCTCCATCTCCTTCTTTATGGCGAGGTATATAAGCACTCCGCCGATGATCCACATAACAACCTGCTGCCATTGAAAGTTGTTAACGACATTCTCGTAAAGAATCTCCATTTTGTTTCTCCTTAAATTTATTTCTGCTGATAAGAATCAAAAAGAAGTTGACCCTTCTTTATTTTTTCGCGCGCCCTTCGGGGCGATATTAAAAGGCATTGGCAAAAGCCTTTAAGGTAAAAAAACACCATTTTTCGAGCTTTACCGCGCAAACGGCAAAACTCGTTTCGATTATAACATATTTCGCTAAACTATTCAATCCTCATTTTCAATTTTTATCAATTTATAAAGGAAAAGGCGGGGCTACAGAAGCGCAGTCCCGCCAAACGGTTTTCAAGTATGAATCTTTGAAGCTCGCCGAAGAAGCTTTATCGTCGGCACGGTGAGCGATGCCGCGGCAAAATTGCCTATTCCGTGGACAAGATCCCACGGCAGTCCCGCAACTATCCACGCGAGCATACCGTTAAAATCAAGCCCGAACACAACAGCCTGAAAGGGAGCGTAAAGCGTTCCGTAAGCAAAGCCGTGTGCGGCAGCGACAAGCATATACACGATGACCGAAAGCTTTGTCGGCATATTGCGCGGCAAAAGCATTGCCACACCCCATAGGATGGGCCACAGATAAAAATACGGCAGCCACCAGACTCCGAAGCCGTAGTAAAGCCCCGTAAGCATTATGAATATGAATATGGGAAAGAGCGCCTTTGCGCGATACACGACCGTATACGCGATCGTAAACATCGCAAGCAGGTGCACGTTCGGTATTCCCTCCGTCACAAGCTTCGAGACGAACATCAGGCTTCCGAGCAGGGGGAACAACACCATTTCACGCACGGTAAGCTTCATTATTTTTCAACTTTGAAGGTATAAACGGAGCCGGGAACGATCTCGGTCGAGTCAACACCGGTGGTTGCATACTCTCCGTTTACATAGAACGCCCAATAGGTTCCGTCTGTGTTGTAATCGGCGGTAATGCCGTTTACCTCTTTGACGTAAAGTCCGTATTCGCTCTCGTCTCCCGCGATAAGTCCTTTCGCGAGGAGTGCTGCTCCTACGGTCTTTTCGGTGGTCTCGATCTCAAAATCGGTTTCGTTGCCGTCGGCATCAACGACCTTGAAATCAAACTTGACGGTTGCAACCTCGGCAACGGCATCCGATCCCGTAGTATCGTTTGTCGTCGCGTTGTTGTTTCCGCACGAGCTCATTGTAAGCGCCATAGCCGCAATCAGCGCCAAACAAATCGCAAATGATAGAAGTCTCTTTGACAAATTTGCTGTCATCATAGTTTTTCTCCTTTAAAACGTTATTCGGAGTCGGAATGCCGGCGCTCGCAGCGTATTATCGTCCTCCGTTTTGCGGTAACGTCTTCCGGCTTGCGTAAAAAGCGTCGGTCTTCTCGGATCTCTCCAATGACGTTTCGTTTTCTGCGGCGAAAATATACAACGCTTCTCTTTATACGCACACGGCGACGGGCTCGCACGGGCTTCTCACCCGTTTCCGTTTTCCGCAAAACTCATTATATCACATATCAAAGCTTTTTTCATCCCTTTTCGCCATTTTCACCGAATTACCCGAAAATAATTCACACACGAAGGACGATGTGATACAATAATACACAAAGGCAAAATCGCGCACGGCACTTTTTTGTTGTTTTTAACTCTTGAAGAATATCCGTCTAAATGCTATTATGTACTCATGGCATAAATAAATTATTAATATGAAAGAAAGCGACACTGTTATGGTAACGTATCTGATCATTTTGGCAACCGCGCTCGTCGGAGGTCTGCTTTTATCAAGACTTACAAAGCTGATAAACCTACCGGCGGTCACAGCATATCTTATAGCCGGACTTATACTCGGCCCCTTCTGCATCGGAAGACTCGGGATAAGCGGCGTGGGACTGAACTCGCTTGCACAGGTAAACGAGTTTAACATCCTCACGCAAACGGCGCTCGGATTTATCGCATTCACGATAGGAAACGAGTTCCGTTTGAGCCAGCTTAAGGCTACCGGCAAGAAGGCGATAACGATAGGTATTCTTCAAGCCGTTATAACCACGGTTCTGGTAGACATCGTGCTTATCGCGGTGCATCTCCTTTTCCCCGAGCTCATCTCGATCCCAGCGGCGATAACGCTCGGAGCGATAGCCTCGGCTACGGCTCCCGCCGCAACGCTGATGGTCGTACGCCAGTACAAGGCAGATGGGCCGCTGACAAGGCTTCTCATGCTCGTCGTCGCGATAGACGATGCGGTGGGTCTGCTCCTCTTTTCGATATCGTTCGGAGTTGCCTCCGCCCTCTCAAGCGGACATATAAGCATTCTCGCAGTAGCGGTCGAGCCGATAGTCAGCATTATCCTCTCACTTGCGCTCGGCGCGCTTATGGGATGGTTGCTTAACCTCACCGAGACCTTCTTCCATTCAAGGAGCAAGCGTATGTCCATCTCGGTCGCGTTCGTGCTTATGACGGTCGGACTTTCGATGATCGAATTGGATATCGGAGCCGTACATATCAGCTTCTCGCTACTGCTCGTGTGCATGATGACCGGAACCGTGTTCTGCAACATATGCGACACCTCCGAGGAGCTCATGAGCCGTATCGAGAGCTGGACTACGCCGATAAACATACTGTTCTTCGTGTTATCCGGAGCCGCACTTGATCTGAACGTACTGCTCCGCCCGGTCAGCCTGCTTATCGGAGTGATATACATACTTGCTCGCTCGGCAGGAAAGTATTTCGGAGCAGACATAAGCTGTCGCATGACCGCTCAGCCCGAGCCTATAACAAAGAATCTCGGCATCACCCTGCTTCCGCAGGCGGGAGTTGCACTCGGCATGGTGCAGACAGCGGCAACACTCCCGGGCGGCGAGCTTATACGCAACGTCGTTCTGTTTGCGGTGCTCGTATACGAGCTTATCGGCCCCTCGCTTACAAAGCGCTCGCTTTTGGCGGTTGGAGAGATACGCCCCGAGGGACGCACCAGCGCTCGTACGGTAAATCCGGAAAAGCAGAACGGATAAAGCAAACGCTGCTACCAAAGCATATAAAAACAGACCTTGAGATCGGCTCAAGGTCTGTTTTCGTTTCCGGCATACGTCCTATCAAAGCGATTCGTAGAAGGCTATGACTCGCTCAAGCTCGGATGCATCCGGATGCCCCTTTGCGATGCCTCCGATAAGCTTAAACGGTCCGAAGCTGTCAAAGCCGAGGCAGCCGTACTCGCCGAGCAACTTCGCATCGTGCTTGCCCACCGCCTCGGATATAGCCTTGGTATATCCGTCCTTCTTTGCTCCGCAGGTATAGATGAAAAAGGTCTCCTTGCCGTCGGGCATGTACGCTTCCGCGAATTTCAGCAGAGTTTTCTGAAATTTGGAATAGTATATTCCGGATGCGAAGCCTATCCTGTCGTACTCACCAAGCTCGGTCACGGGAGCGTCGGTCACGTCGATCAGGGTAACGTCATGCTTTGCGGCTATCTCCGAAAGCAGCTTTTTCGTATTGCCGTGATGCTTCGAATAGTAAACTAGTGCGGTCTTCATTATATCAAGCCCTCCTTGACAAATTGCAGTATATAAATTATACTATGTATTGATAAAATACACAAGTACGCAGAATAAAGCTACTTGGTACGCAAAAACATACCGGAGGATAAAATGAACAAGGATATGACTCCCGAAGAATACGCCGAGCGCCTGCTTCACAGCCGTACAAGCGATAACTGCCCCATGCGCAGAGCTTTAAGTATGCTCAGCGGAAAATGGAGGACTCACGTAATATACGAGCTGTATAAAAAGCCGTCCTGCCGCTTCGGAGAGCTGAAGCGAGCGATACCGCGCATCACCAACACCATGCTCACAAGCACGCTGCGCGATCTTGAGGAGCTCGGCATAGTTCACCGCGAGCAGCTTAACGAAATACCTCCGCACGTTGAATACTCACTCACCGAAAAAGGCAAGGCCCTGCTTCCGGTATTCACCGAGCTTGCAAAATGGGGCGAAGCTAATCTAAGCGAGGATTGATATATGAACGACGTTAAAGAAATCGTTGCGAAAAACATAACCGAGTTGAGACTTTTAAACAACATGACCCAGATGGAGCTTGCGGAAAAGCTGAACTACTCCGACAAGACGATATCGAAATGGGAGCGCGCGGAATCGACTCCGGACATATCCGTTCTTTTGGAAATATCGAAGCTGTTCGGCGTGTCGCTCGACTACCTCGTAAGCGCGGAAAACATCGAGGATGCGGTCAAGGAGAACAAGCAAAAAGAGGTCAAATACAACCGCCGCGCCATCACTTATATATCCGAGAGCGTGGCGTGGATACTCGCTATAATCGCGTTTATAATCACCTCGCTCATAACAAACGAAACTACCTTCCAATGGTTGTATTTTGCTTATGCCCTGCCGGTGGTGCTTATCATACGGCTGGTGTTCAACTCGATATGGTTCAATCAGCGCCACAACTATTATATAATCTCCGCGCTTATCTGGT
>CAZSUR010000008.1:10343-20962 GCA_964610075.1 uncultured Lachnospiraceae bacterium | reverse complement strand
ATTTCCCGCAAGGAAATGTTATTCTATTTGAAGAATGACGCAGGAGAGTAAAAATCATGAATACATCGAACATTTTTAAGCAAAGCGACGTTAGCATGGCGGACAAGCCGTGCTCCGTGCAGCACAAGAGCGAGGGGCGCCCGAGAGAGCGCTTTGAATTCGGAAAGATCTATGCGGTGCCGACCGACCGCATTTGCCCAAACCCCTCACAGCCGAGATACACCTTCTCGCAGGAGGCGATAGCTCGGCTGGCGGACAGCATCCGCAAATACGGGATACTCCAGCCACTTTCGGTGAGATGCCTCGGCGATCGAGCGCTCCCCCTCCCCGAAAGGATAAAAAGTGGCGTGTTCGAGCTGATAGCAGGCGAGCGCCGACTTCGCGCGGCGAAGCTTATCGGGCTGACCGAGGTGCCGTGCGTGTTCGTCAACGCCGACAACCGTCAATCGGCGGAGCTCGCGTTGATAGAAAATCTGCAACGCGAGGATCTGAATCTGTTCGAGCAGGCGGGAGCCATCGCCGCGCTCATCGACATATATCACATGACGCAGGAGCAGGTGGCGCAACAGCTTTCCTGTAGCCAATCGTATGTGGCAAACAAGCTCCGCATACTGCGCCTCACTCCGCCTGAGCGAAAGCTGATACTCGATTTCGGTCTGACCGAGCGCCACGCACGCGCGCTTTTGAAGATGTCCTCCCCCGACGTGCGCATCGACACTCTGAAGATAATCATAGCCAAGGGCTTGAACGTAGCGCAGTCCGAGCTGTACGTGGAAAAGCTGCTGTGTGCGGAGGGCGAAAAGCCGGCGGCGAAGCAGAAGCGCAAGCTTATTATAAAGGACATCCGGCTGTTCTATAATACGATAGACAAAGCCATCGACACCATCACACGAGCCGGGATAAACGTCGAGCGTGAAAAGCTCGAGCTCCCGAACGAGATCGAGCTTCGCATCCGCATACCGAAATCCGGCAGTTGAGCCATTACGCATCGAGCTTCGATGACCAAGCCTCTGCGCCGCCTTCGCACTATGTTTCACGTGAAACGTTGTGCTCCTTCTCAAACCGCATGACAATCCGACGTTTCACGTGAAACATCGGATTGCTTGCTTTTTCACGCTCCGACTTTTATGCACGAAAGCGCCTCTCGGGAGGCGCTTTCACAGCTCCGCCGCCCGCGGCGAGTGCCGGCGTATTTTGCGTAATTTCGGTTGACATTTGCACCTGCACTTGCTATAATATAGTATGTGTCGGAATAGGTCCTGCGCTTGTGCGCAAAAGGCCTCCGCCGACAATGCCGGGCACCCGCAAACTGTGTCGGAGCTGCGGCAAGCACGGCGATATCAGCGCATACGCGCCGGAGCGCGAGCTCCGCATCGCCGCAATCATTTTTCGGAGGTTATACAGCAGTGGGAAAGATCATAGCGTTCGCAAATCAAAAAGGCGGCGTTGGAAAGACCACCTCAGCCGTGAATATAGCTGCCGCGATCGGAGCAAAAGGCAAGCGTGTCCTGCTTGTAGATATGGACCCGCAGGGCAACACCTCGAGCGGTGTTGGCATAAATAAAAAGTCGATGAAGCTCTCTACCTACGACGTCCTTATAAACAGAAGCGACGCGGAGGCGTGCATAGTCGAGACCGATTACGAAAATCTCTCGGTAATGCCGGCGAACATATCCCTCGCCGGAGCAGAGTTCGAGCTTGTCAACAGCGAGCGCCGCGAATGGCGCATGAAGAAGGCGCTCGAGCCGGTGCGCGACAGATACGACTACATATTTATAGACTGCCCTCCCTCGCTCGGCATACTGACGGTAAATGCTCTCGTCGCCTGCGACGGAGTTATCGTTCCGATGCAATGCGAATACTATTCGCTCGAGGGCTTGTCACAGCTCATGGTATCGATACGTCAGGTCAAAAAGCTATACAATCACGAGCTCGATATCGTGGGAATTCTTATAACGATGTACAACGGAAGACTCAACCTTTCGCTTCAGGTAATGGACGAGCTTAAGAAATTTTACGCAAGCAAGCTCTTCTCGACAACGATACTTCGCAATGTGCGCCTGAGCGAGGCGCCCAGCTACGGTATGCCTATACTGTACTACGACAAGTACAGCAAGGGCTGCGCCGCATACAACAGCGTTGCCGACGAGATCTTAGAGCGAATATAGAACGGAGGAACAAAAGATGGCAAAACCGAAGAATTCCGGCCTTGGCCGCGGCCTTGACGCCATATTTATGGACAACGACAACAATTTCTCCGATAACGTATCCGTGCTGAGAACATCGGATATAGAACCGAAGAAGGATCAGCCGAGAAAGCAGTTCGACGCAGAGGCGTTGGCACAGCTTGCGGACTCCATCGCAACACACGGACTTATCCAGCCGATAGTCGTACGCGAGATCGGAGACTCCGGCTTTTATCAGATAGTTGCAGGTGAGCGCCGCTGGCGCGCCGCAAAGATGGCAGGCCTCACCGAGGTTCCGGTAAGAATAATGGAGCTTGAGGACGTAAAGGCTGCCGAGGTCGCGCTTATCGAGAACATCAAGCGCGAGGATCTCAACCCCATAGAAGAAGCAAAGGCTTATAAATCGCTGATAGGCGACTATTCCCTCACCCAGGATGAGGTATCAAAGCAGGTCGGCAGATCGCGCAGCGCGATAACCAACACCCTGCGACTGCTCGAGCTTCCGGACGAGGTTCTAACCTTGGTCGAAAAAGGAGAGCTCACCTCCGGTCACGCGAGAGCGCTTCTCGGGCTGAAGGACAAGGCAAGCATCGCCGCCGTCGCAAAGACGGTAACAGCTCGCTCGCTCAGCGTCAGAGCTACCGAGCAGCTCGTTCGCACGATGAACAAAAAGGCTCCCGAAAAGGAGGAGCCGGTCAGCCCCAAGGTCGAGCCGGTCGACTATATGCTGGAGCTCCAGCGCAGGATGACAAGCAGACTCGGACGCAGAGTTGTCATCCACGACAAGGGCAAAACCAAGCGCATAGAGATAAACTATAACGGAAACGACGATCTGAATCAGATCATAAAGCTGCTTTGCGGCGACGATATTTTCGACAGATAAACAAAACGAGATAATTTAACGCGAAAGAAGGTCTATTCGAATGCTCGATATCAAGTATATAAAGGAAAATGCCGACGAGGTCAAGGCTCGTCTGCTGACAAAGCAAAAGGACTATTCCACCGACGTTGATCGGCTGATAGAGCTTGACGGAAGCCGCCGCGCCCTTATCGCAGACAGCGAGGCAAAAAAGGCGGAGCAAAATTCGGTATCAAAGCAGATACCGGCTCTCAAGAAGGAGGGCAAGGACGTCGCTCCCATATTTGCCGAGATGAAGGCTCTCTCCGACGACATAGCAAAGGACAACGCAAAAATAGCCGAGCTTGATGCCGAGATCGAGACGATACTTCTCGGTATCCCGAATCTCCCCCACCCGACCGTACCGGTCGGAAAAGACGACACCGACAACGTCGAGATCCGTCGCTGGGGCGAGGTACCGAAGTTCGACTTTGAGCCGCAGGCTCACTGGGATATCGGAGCGAAGCTGAAGATACTTTCTCCCGAGACCGCAGCGAAGGTCACCGGAGCGAGATTCCACTTCTACCGCGGACTCGGAGCAAGACTCGAGCGCGCGATAGTATCCTACTTCCTCGACACGCACACCGAGAACGGCTACACCGAGATATTCCCGCCGTACATGGTCAACAGAGATTCGATGCGCGGCACGGGACAGCTCCCGAAGTTTGAGGAGGACGCGTTCAAGGTTGAGGGAACCGACTATTTCCTCATCCCCACAGCCGAGGTCCCGGTAACGAATATGCACAAAAACGAGATCCTTGACGGATCGACACTTCCGCTCTGCTACTGCGCATACTCCGCTTGCTTCCGTGCGGAAGCCGGAAGCGCCGGACGCGACACGCGCGGACTTATAAGACAGCATCAGTTCAACAAGGTCGAGTTGGTAAAATTTACCACTCCCGAAAGCTCCTACGACGAGCTTGAGTCGCTCACGCTCGAGGCACAGAAGGTGCTCATCGGTCTCGGACTTCCGCACCGCGTGGTATGTCTCTCGACCGGAGATATGAGCTTCACCTCGGCAAAGACGTACGACATCGAGGTCTATATGCCCTCCTACGGCAGATACGTCGAGATCAGCTCCTGCTCCAACTTCGAGGATTTCCAGGCAAGACGCGCCAACATCAAGTTCAAAAACGACCCGAAGGACAAGGCAAGATATCTCCACACACTCAACGGCTCCGGAGTTGCGGTAGGCCGCACCGTTGCCGCTATACTTGAAAACTATCAGAACGCAGACGGAAGCGTGACCGTTCCCGAAGCGCTTCGCAAATACATGGGAACGGATATAATCCGCTGAACACCGACCAAAGCAAAGGGCGTTGATTATGAAATGGTTATCAAAGCTTAACACCGGAAATATGACGCTTGAGCTTGTGCTTGCAGGTCTCTTTGTGGGAGTCAGTATCGCCATTCTCGTGTCCCTTTACAACAAAAAGGTACCGGGAAAGCTTGTACGACGGCTTCTGCGACGCTCCGCCTGCTCGCCTGACACCGCGCTTTCCCTGCGCGAGCTTGAATATAAGGGAAGCTGCCGCATGATAGCGTTCTCGCTGCGCCGTGGCGGCACGCTGCGACGCATCGTCCGTGTTGTCGGAGACGATGAGGAGGCTCCCGCTCCCGACACGACCGAAAAGACCGATGGGGACGCAACCGAGAAAAAAACCGCAGCAAAGGCAGCGAAAAAGCCCTCGGGCAGAGCGGCACGAGGAGCAGATAAGCTGAACATCCTCGAGGCCAAGCTTTATATCCCCAAGGACAAAAAGGTAAAAGCGGAAGCGCTTTATCCCTCGCGGCGCGGCTCGCTCGTCGGAGCCGTTATCGCCATCGCCGCATTCGGGGCAGCGCTTATCGGCGTCTACTACGCCGTACCCGAGCTGCTTCAGCTTATAGAAAATTTTGTGAATATCATATCCGGAACCTAAAGCACACCGGATAGTGCATTTTTGAAGGAGGACCATCCATATGCAAGCTCAACCGAAGGCAAGACAGCCTCAAAGGCAGAGAAAGCCGAAGAAAAGCACGGCTTCCATAATCCTTAAGACCATGCTTGTAGCCGTGGTATTGGTTGTATTAACACTTCTTACGGTAAAATTCGTATTCCACTATGATTACGTAAAGGTGGATGCGCCCGACGGAGGCTATGTAAAGTTTGTCGGCACCGTCATCGGCGGCACCCCGAGCAACGGAACGCTTTATTATTCGAACGGAGTATCCGCATCGGTCGATCCGAGCGGATATATCACCTACTCAAACGGTGACGTTTACACCGGTCAGATGTCCGGTCTGTTCAAGAACGGACAGGGAACGATGACCTATGCCAACGGAAGCAGCTACACCGGTTCGTTCGTAAACGATGCAATAACCGGAAGCGGAACCTTCACCTTCTCGGACGGTGATAAGTACGAGGGTGAGCTCAAGGACAACAAACGCAACGGCTACGGCACCTACACCTGGGCCAACGGCGACATTTATACAGGCTCCTTTGTCGATGATCTCCGCCACGGAGACGGAAAGCTCACGCTGGCAAGCGGCGCCTCCTACGAGGGCTCGTTCGCAAACGGAATGAAGAACGGCAAGGGAACATATCACTTCTCGAACGGCGACGTTTACACCGGTGACTACGTTGACGACGTACGTACCGGCACCGGAACCTACACCTGGGCTAACGGTGAGATATACACCGGCGAATTCAAGGACAATATGTACAACGGTCACGGAGTTTATACCTGGCCGGAGGGTCGCAAGTACGAGGGTACATTTGAAAACGGAAAGATAGTCCGCACCGAATCGACAGCGGACACAACGACAAATACGGCGGCAAGCAATACGGCTGATACCGCAGCTCCGTCGAGCGCACAGTAAAAAACAAGCATCGGCTTCACTTGAGGCAACGCCCAAGGTGAAGCCTTTTGCATAAATCGAAAATCACGATCTTCAAAAGAGGGTAAATACGTATGAAAATTCTGATGGCAACCATGTCGCTCGGGATCGGCGGAGCTGAAACACACATCGTCGAGCTATGCAAGGCGCTCACATCGAAGGGGCACAGCGTAAGTGTCACCTCCTTCGGCGGAGTTTATGAAAAGGAGCTTGCTGAGGCCGGAATAAAGCACTTTTCTCTGCCGCTGCACAGAAAATCGCCCGTCTGCCTTATAAAATCATATTTCGGGCTGAAAAAGCTTATCCGAGCCGAGGGCTTCGACGTCGTTCACGCGCACGCGAGGATCCCGGCGATGATATGCGGCCTGCTTTCACGCAGAATGAAGTTCCGCTTCATGACCACCTGCCACGGAGTATACGACGTAAATCCCCTGCTCCGCCGCTTCTCCGATTGGGGAAGTCACACCCTTGCCGTCAGCGCGGATATAAAGAAATATCTTATAGAATCCTATAACATCCCATACGACAATATCACACTTACGATAAACGGCATCGACACCGAAAAATTCTCGCGTCCCGAGGATAAGGCGCTTGCCGCCGAATCGCTTGGACTCCCCGCAAGCCGTCACCGCATCGTATACGTCAGCCGTATCGACCGCGAATGTGCGCAGATATCCTTCCAGCTTCTGTGTGCGGCTCCGCGACTATTCGAACGCTACGACGACCTGCAGATAGTGCTTGTCGGAGACGGCAACTGCTTTGCCGAGCTCAAAGCCGAGGCGGATCGTGTAAACAAGCAGCTCGGCCACAAGGTATGCATACTCACCGGCGCGCAAACAAAGATAAACCGCTATGTTGCAACTGCTGATATATTCGTCGGTGTGTCCCGCTCGGCGCTCGAGGCGATGGCAGGCGAGGTGCCGACGATACTTGCCGGCGCGCAGGGATATATCGGCATATTCGATGAGAGCAAGCTGCAAAGCGGGCTCGATACCAACTTCTGCTGCCGCGGCTGCGGCGTATCCGACGCAGAAAAGCTGTTCTGCGATATAGATTCGCTGTTTTCCGCATCCGAAGACGAGCTTCGCGCTCTCGGCGCATATAACCGAGAGGTGGTATTGGAGCACTACTCGATCTCCTCGATGGCGGAGGATGCTCTTGCGGCATACCGCCAGCTCGCTCCGTTTGAGCCGTACAAGTACGGCGATATAATCATGTGCGGCTACTACGGCTTCCACAACAACGGAGACGATCAGATCCTTCGTACGACGGTAGCCTCACTTAAAAAGGAGCTGCCCGGAATAAAGATAACCGCGCTTTCGGCAACTCCGAAGCAGACAGCAAAATATCTTTCGATAAACTCGATCCACCGCTATAATGCAATAAAGATCCTGCCGGCTTTGCGGCACGCAAAGCTTATGATATGCGGAGGAGGCTCGCTTATAACCGACGTCACCTCTAACCGCTCGCTCGTCTACTACTCGTCGATAATCCGCACGGCGCACCGTCTCGGATGCAAAACGATGATATATTCGGGCGGCATCGGCCCGTGCGTAAACAGCTCGAACCGAAAATACATGAAAAATACGCTGTCCTGCATGGATCTGCTCGCGCTACGCGAGCAGATGTCGGCGGATTTCGTCCGCGAGCTCGGCGTAACGGCTCCGGTAAAGCTCACCGCCGACCCGGCGTTTCTGTCCGAGCGTGCGGATAAAAATTGGACGGCATCGCTTGCAGCTCAGCTCGGGATAAAGCCGGACGGCTCATATTTTGCGCTGTCCGTACGTCCGTGGCGCAAATGCGCTCCCGATTTTGAGGCGCAGATAGTCTCCGCCTGCCGCGAGCTTGAGGCAAAGCACGGACTCACTCCGCTGATCGTGCCGATGCAGCATTCACAGGACGGATTTCTCTGTGATCGCCTCGCCGAGCAGACCGGCGGCATACTGATAGAGGATCGCACAGCCTCCGAGCTTGCAGGAATCTTCTCGCTATGTAAATTTGTCATCGGAATGAGGCTTCATTCGATAATATACTCGGCAGTTGTGAGCTGCCCGGTCATCTGCCTCGACTATGACCCGAAGATAAAGGCGCTTGCAAGCAAGCTTGACGTTCCGTTCGTTTTCGACGTAAAGGAGCTGTCCGCAAAGGCAATAACCGATGCCGCAGACATGATACTTGCCGACCGTGAGGGCTATGCCGCCAAGCTTGAGGAGCACGCAAACGAGCTGAAAGCCGCAGCAGAGCTCGGTCCGAAGCTTGTCTCCGAGCTGCTTGAGCAGAAGGAAGGATAAATATCACCGCAGGGTGCACGGAAATATCCGCGTACCCTGCTTTTTTGTATAATGAAAGCCGCACGCTGTGCCAGTGGATAATCATCGTTATAAGCTCGCGCGCGATGCAAAAGCCACTCGCGTGGCGGCGCGCTCCATTTCAGACGTTTATAAAGATGCGGCGTGTGCAAAATCCTCGTTCGCAGCAGAGCACAGATCGCATATCCGCTTGAAACAGCAGAGATCGAGCCGCGTTGCCGCCTTGCGACTCATCTGCTTCGGCGCAGACTCACCCCACCATCCGACACACAAAACGGAGGCGCGCTCGGCGCTTATCCCCTGCGCCTATATCCGCGGCTTGTAAAAGCGCGTCCGCTCGATCGACGCTATCTCTTGCGAGAGCAGATAGCCTTTCCTCGACTGCGACCTTGCCGCCGACCGCCTCGCGGCGGAAGCCTGAACACGAGCCGCGCCAAAGCCGCGCCGTCAAACGGGATAAGCGGATAAAGATAGCCTCTCGCGCCGGATATGCTGCGATTGCATATCAAAAGCAGCAGCGTAAGCGCACCTCCGAGCGCTATCCCCCACCAACCGAGCAGAGCGCCGAGTGTGATCAGACCGATCCGTATGAATTTCAACGCATATCCGAGCTCATAGCTCCGTTGAGTGAAGCTCGTTATCGCGGTAAACGCCGCATAAAGTATAGTCTCGGGCGAGAACCAGCCTGCCGTCACGGCAAAATCCCCGAGGATCAAGCCACCGACCACTCCGAGCGAGTGGCTGAGAGCATCGGGCGTATTAAGCGACGCGAGCTTCAGCCCGTCCACCGCAAGCTCGGTGAGCAGGAGCTGAAAAAAGAGCGGCAGCTCCGCCGGTGTCACACTTTTTATAAATCCGAGTGCCGCCGGCACCGGCGTATCATACCGCACGAGCATATACCACAGCGGCACAAGCACGACCGAGAGAACCGATGCCGCGAGCCGAACGAGCCGCAGATAGCTTCCGGTGAGCGGAGGAAAGCAATAGTCGTCCGCTTCCTGCAAAAAGTCGAAAAGCGATACCGGAAGTATCATGACCGCCGGAGTGTTGTCGCAGATAAGCAGCACGCTCCCCTCGAGCAGAGCCGATGCGGCGGAGTCCGGCCGCTCGGTATACCGCACTTTCGGAAAGGGATTCCACGCTGCTCGTCCGATGAGGCGCGCGGCGAGCGCCTCCTGCCCCATAGCGAGCCCGTCGGTATCTATCGCCTCAAGCCGAGCCCAAAGCCGCTCGACCAGCCGCGCGTCCGCCTCGCCCGAGACATAGCAGAGCACGATATCGGTTTTCGTCCTGCCTCCGATCGTTTGCAGCCTCATCGTGAGCCTCGGATCACGGATCCGCCGACGGATCAGCGCGGTATTAAAGACTATCGTCTCGCAAAAGCCGTCGCGTGCGCCGCGCAGCACCCGATCATTCTCCGGCTCACCGATCGAGCGTACCGGATAGGTTCGCGCGTCGATTATGGCGCCAAAGCCGCCGACCCCCTCCGCCAAAAGCACGGCGGATCCGCTGAGCACCGCCGTCACGATGCGCGGCACCTCTCTTGTGTATTCGACCTCAACGTAAGGGACGTTATAAAAGCACTCCGCCCCGTCGGCGGTGATAAAATACTCCATAAGCTTTTCCATTATTTCGTCCTTTATCATGCCATCGACGAAATAAAAGGTGCCGCAAAGTCCTCCACCTATCGTAACCTCTCGTCGGAGCATATCAAAGCTTCCGCCGGAGCAAAGCTCCGCATCAAGCTCTGCCCTAAGCGAAGCATAAGCCTCATCCATGACCATTACCTCCCCTCATATCATGCCGGCAACGCACAAATTTGAGCCATCGGATAATATTATCGCCCCAGAGGTAGTTTTATATGCGCCGTCACCTTGTTTTATCGCGGCGCTTTGTGGTATAATTATATTGACCGCGGTGCTTTTTCGGCTCGGCGGCAAAACAAGCGATAACCTCCGCCCAGCGGCGGCAGGATAGGATACGAAAGGGATGTGTATTAATGAGAGAGCTCAACACCTACATTGAGCACACGCTGCTCCGTCCGGACGCCACGCGCGCGGACATAGAGAAGCTTTGCCTGGCAGCAAGAGAGCACAGCTTTGCATCGGTGTGCGTTAATCCGTGTCATGTACGGCTCTGCCGCGAGCTGCTTTTGGGCAGCGAGGTGAAGGTGTGCACGGTCATCGGCTTTCCGCTCGGCGCAACCTCAAGCAAGGCAAAGGCAGCGGAGGCACTCGAGTGCGGCTGCGACGAGTTTGACATGGTTATAAACGTGGGCGCAATAAAGGGCGGCGAGCTTGATATCGCGCGAGCCGACATTGCTGCGGTACGCGCGATATCAAGCTC
>CAZSUR010000008.1:0-10333 GCA_964610075.1 uncultured Lachnospiraceae bacterium | reverse complement strand
CGGAAAGAACACTCAAGGTAATAATCGAGACGGGGCTCCTTACAGACGACGAAAAACGCACGGCGTGCCGCGTTGCCGCCGATGCCGGCGCCGACTTCGTCAAGACCTGCACCGGATTTTCGGCAGGCTCGGCAACGCCGGAGGACGTAGCGCTCATGCGAGCTTCAATTCCCCGGGAAATGAGGGTGAAGGCATCGGGCGGAATCCGCACACGGGAGCAGGCGATCGCTCTGATCGAGGCGGGAGCCGACAGGCTCGGCACCTCCTCAGGGATCGCGATTGTAGGTGGATAAGCAGAAAAGCGATAGAGCGCACGCGGAGCGACACCGCACAGCGAAAAGGCAACAGATAGCATACTCCGCAGGTCTGCGAGTAGCAGTCAATACAACGCTTTTCCGCGGTAGTCGGTGACGCGAGCACCGACGGATCGCGTAACGGCTTGCGACGCAAAAGGCATCGACAAAAACGAGATACCGGCGGATAGCAGTGAAAACGCTGCATAAGCGCCATATCAGAGACGCGCGCCGCGCGTAGCATAAAAACGCACTCAAAATATAAAAGTACACGTAGCACACAATGCGACACACGGCATATGAGCACCGCCACACATCAACTCCATCCGAGTTTTGTGCCCTTGTGCAAAGCTTTTTTTCCAAAAGTGCAAATAAGAACGAAAGTTTACAAATATCGCTTGAAAACTCACCTGACAAGCGGATATACTTTATACAATAATATCGTTACAAAAAGGAGAAGGTTATGGTTCGACAAACAATGGATTTTCTTTCAAGCTGTGATCCCGAGCTCGGAGCTGCCGTAAAAGCTGAATTCGAGCGCCAGCAGAGAGGCATCGAGCTGATCGCTTCGGAGAATGTAGTTTCCGAGGCAGTTCTTGCAGCTGCAGGCACCGTGCTCACAAACAAATACGCAGAGGGATATCCCGGAAGACGCTATTACGGCGGCTGCGAATGTGTTGACGTTGCCGAGAATCTTGCCATCGAGCGCGCAAAGAAGCTGTTCGGCGCAGAGCACGCAAACGTTCAGCCTCACAGCGGAGCTCAGGCAAACACCGCGGTATACGTTGCTCTGCTCAAGCCCGGCGACACCGTCCTCGGAATGAGCTTGGCACACGGAGGTCACCTGACCCACGGAAGCCCGGTAAATCTCTCCGGTCTTTATTACAACTTTGTTTCCTACGGAGTCGATGATAACACTCATCTTATTGATTACGACAAGGTCGAGGAGCTTGCAATGACGCATAAGCCGAAGCTTATCGTCGCAGGAGCAAGCGCTTATCCGCGCGTGATCGATTTTGCAAGATTCCGCGAGATCGCAAACAAGTGCGGAGCATACCTCATGGTAGATATGGCGCACATTGCCGGTCTTGTAGCAGCAGGACTTCATCCCAACCCCGTCGAGTACGCCGACATTGTTACAACAACGACGCACAAGACGCTCCGCGGTCCGAGAGGTGGACTTATCCTCTGCCGCGAGGAGCTTGGAAAGACGATCGACAAGGCGATATTCCCCGGCACTCAGGGTGGCCCGCTTATGCACATAATCGCGGCAAAGGCGGTTTGCTTCAAGGAAGCGCTCTCGCCCGAGTTCAAGGTATATCAGCAGAAGATAGTAAGCAACGCAAAGGCAATGGCAGAGGCGCTGGTAAAAGAGGGCTTCGACCTCGTATCCGGCGGAACGGACAACCACCTCATGCTCGTCGATCTGCGTAACTTCAACATAACCGGAAAAGATATGGAGAAGCGTCTGGACGAGGTTTATATCACCGCGAACAAGAACACCATCCCGAACGATCCGCAGAGCCCGTTCGTTACGAGCGGTATCCGCGTCGGAACACCTGCGGTCACCTCGAGAGGACTGAACGAGGATGATATGCGTACGCTCGCACATCTTATAAAGCTCACCGCCTCCGACTTCGAGGCGCAGGCAGATTATATCCGTGCGGAGATAACAAAGCTCTGCCAAAAGTATCCGCTGTATTCGTAATTAGAAAAATCGAGCATAAAAAATACCGTTTGCAGAAATCTGCAAACGGTATTTTTGCTTTAATTATTATTCGTAATCGTAGCTTCCGCCGTCATCGTCCGATGCGCCGTCATCGATGGATATCATGACGCGTCTGTTGTTCTCGGTTCCGATTGACACGGTGGTCACGCCCTCGATCTCCTGGATCTGAGAGTGGATAATTCTTCTCTCATAAGGATTCATCGGCTCAAGCGTAACGCTTCTGTGAGTTTTCAGGACTCTGCTTGCCATTCTCTTTGCAAGCCTGCGGAGAGTTTCCTCTCTCTTCTGACGATAATTTTCCACATCAACAGATATGAGTGTAAAATTATGCTCTGAATCATCCTTGTCGTGTCTGTTCGCTGCAAGTCCGACAAGATACTGAAGTGCATCAAGCGTTTCTCCGTGATGTCCGATAAGCGCTCCCGCATCGGCGCCGGTAACGTTTATAAGATACTCTCTTCTGTTTCCGGGGCGATGTACAAGCTCTACGTCGGCGCGAAGTCCCATGTCGTCTACTATTGTGCGAACAAAATCAAGTGCTTTCCGTTCGGGAGTAATATCGTAGAACACCTTTACCGTTGCGGGAGTCTCACCAAAGCCCAAAAAGCCTTTTTTCGGAGCCTCTACAACCTCGTAGGTAACCTTTGCGGAGTCAACGCCGAGCTTATCGGCGCCGATGCTTACCGCTTCCTCTACGGTCTTTCCCGTTACCGTAATTTCCTGCTTCATATTACAACGTTCCTCCAACGAGTTCTTTCGCTGTTATTATTCTTCGTTTTCTTTATCGCGCTTCTCCTCTTTCATGGGAGCCGGAGCGATGATCGACTGCTTTTTCGTTTTGTTTTTCTTCTCGGCAGCCTCTGCCTTTTTCTTTTCCTCTTCCTCTGCCAGAGATTCGGCAAGCGCCTTCTGATACTCCTCGTCATCTATATGATGAAGAGATCTTACGCGAGGCTTGTTCTCCTCGGGCAAGCCGGATTTTTTCTTCTTTTTCGACGAGCCGTTTATCTCCTTTTCCGCCTGGCGAAGCTCCTCCTCGGTAAAGGTCGGATAGGGCATCGTCTTTGCGAGAATTATCTGCTGAACGGTTCCGAGCACGTTCTGGTATATCCAGTACACGCCGATGACCGCCGGAACGGAGAAGGCTATCCAAAGTGTGAATAACGGCATGGTAAGATCCATTATCTTCATGGACAGTCCTGCGTCTCCCTGCTGCTGAGGCTGATACGTAAACTTACGGCTGAGCTTCATCGACAGGTAGGTCGTCAAGAACGAAAGTATCGGTATTATAACGAGCCAGCTCGCGATCTCAGGCTTCATCGACAGATCTAAATTTCCAAAAAGATGGAAATTGGGAAGATCCGCCAAGGAAAAGCCGGGAAGATCGGCTGCAAACAGATCAAAGTTGGCTCTGAGTATATTTACCTTATCAATTCCGGTTATTGCGGCTGCGTTTCCTCTTTCAAGCGTAGCAACCAAGCTCTCGGAGAGTCCCTGGAGACTACCCTGCTCGAACAGCTCGAGTATCTTTGTCCCCAGGCTGTTGACAACGTCGGAGGAAAGCTGGCAGATATAACGCAGAGGGTTGTTTATTACCTGATAAAGCGCCCAAAGTATCGGAAACTGTATCAAAAGCGGAAGGCATCCGCTCATCGGATTAAAGTTCTCCTTCTGATAGAGATCCATAATCTCATTCTGCATCTTCTGCTGCGAGGGCTTGTCATCTCGTCCCGCATACTTCTTTCTTATCGCCATCTCCTTGGGCCTGAGCGACGCCTGCTTTATCGTGCCCTTCTGCTGCTTTATTCCAAGCGGAAGAAGGAGAAGCTTTACGGCGATCGCCAGAAGGAGAAGTGCTATCGCGTAGTTATGCGTGATCTGATAACAGAATCTTATTATATAACCCATGGGGATATATAATATGTCAAAAATACTTTCCATAATCACTTTCCCTTATGTTTAAAAACAATTACATCAACGGGATAATAATTCGGATCGTACGGTATTCGCTTCGGAGGCATATCTATCCCTCCGCGACAAAAAGGATTGCAGCGCAATATTCTCCACACCGACAAAGCAATTCCGTAGAACAAGCCCCATTCCTCGATTACCTCGCTCGCATACTGTGAGCAGGTAGGAGTAAATCGGCAGCTCGCCCTACCTTTAAGCGGTGACAGATATCTGCGATACAACCCAATCAACTTAAGTATAATATATTTCATCTCGGCTTAAATCCCGCCGCTTGATCCCGAGCAAATGCTGCGTTTCGGGGGCAGGATTCCTCCTTTACCCAAAATCGGATGCCGTATGCGTCAACCGATCCGGTCTCACGTCTTTTTCACGTGAAACGCGCTTTTGTCCGTTATTTACCGTTTGTCCGAGTTTGTCTTCTGTCCTTTGCGGCAACATTATTGCTTGGCAGGTCTAAAAGCATATCAAGTGCCCGGAGAGCTGCCGTCATATCAGCCTCCACCTGCGTACTTTTCGCTGCTGTCGTATCCTTTCTTGCAACCAGCACACACAAAAATCCCTTTTTGAGCTTATGCTTCGATTCTATGCTACGCAGCGCCGCGCGCATAACGCGCTTGCAGCGATTTCGCGTAACTGCACCGCCGATCTTTTTCGTGACGGTCAGCCCAACTCGATTACGAAGTAACTTTTGCGGATGCGCATTTCTTATTCGCTTTGCCGAATAATCCGGCAAAATATATACACTTACCGTCGGCGTTACATATCTCCGACCCTTTGCGTATACCTTCGAATACAAATGATTTTCGGTTATTGCAAGCTCTTTCACTAAAACAATTCCCCGTCTTTTCCAAGCTCTGTACGGAAAAACGTATCAAACGAAATCATCTTTCCGACATTCCCGTTTTTTCTTGCAAGCTGTAAACCTTTAAAAAATTAATAGGTAAGTCTTGCTCTGTTCTTTGCGCGTCTTCTCTTTAATACCTTTCTTCCATTAGCCGTGCTCATTCTTTTTCTAAAGCCATGCTCTTTTTTGCGATGACGCTTCTTAGGCTGGTATGTTCTCAGCATTTTACTTCATCTCCTTTGCGGTACATCCAAATTTATGACGTTACTGTTTATTATATACGGAAAGTTTAGATTTTGTCAATAGGAAACCCTTATTTTTTGTGATTTTGCTTGAAAAATTATCATTTGTATGCTATAATCAAAATGTGTAATATTATATTTATTTATGAAAGGAATTGAAAAGATGCCCGAAAATCCGGCTTTTGATAAACAGGCTTTGGAGGAGATATGGCAGGCTGTTATTGATACCATACAAAAAAACAACAATTATTCAGACAGTCTTATGAATCTGTGGTTTCGGGAGATAGACATCTCCTTTTTGGGACAAGATACCGCCGTTATCGTCAACCAAAAGTCATTTAAACGTGACATCTTGAAAAGTAAATATAAAAAAGAAATTGAGAAAGCGTTTGAGGAAATATTGGGATATCCCATAACGGTCGAGATAAGATCCGAGGAGGATCAGAAGCTTGACGGTGAGAAAAAGGATGCCCCCTCATTTGAAGATGGTGTCGGCACCGATATCAAGGCAAGCAAGGAGAATGAGGTTCCCAACTTCTATGCCTCGGTAGGTGACTCGAAGGTGGTAAACTACGCCTCGGTATACAAGGCAGGGGAGGTCGAATATACCTTCGACACCTTCATTGTCGGAAATTCGAACAAGTTTGCTCACGCAGCGGCTATCGCCGTAGCTACCCGCCCGGCAATGCAATACAATCCCCTTTTCATATACGGCCCGAGCGGTCTCGGTAAAACACATCTGCTTTACGCGATAACCGATCTTGTGACCAAGAGTGATCCTAACACCAATATCATCTACGTAAAGGGCGAGGAGTTCATGAATCAGCTCGTCGACTGTATCCGCCGAAATGAAACGGCGAAATTCAGAGAGCTGTACAGAAAGACAGACATCCTGCTTATCGACGATATCCAGTTCATCGCCGGAAAGGACTCGATCCAGGAGGAGTTTTTCCACACCTTCAACGATCTTTACGAGAATAACACGCAGATAATCATGACGAGCGACCGTCCGCCAAAGGATATAAAGACGCTCGAGGAGAGACTTCGCACCCGATTCGAGTGGGGACTTATCGCGGACATCCAGCCGCCGGATTTCGAGCTTCGCCTCGCTATACTCAAAAACAAAGCTTCAATATTCAATGTGGATATACCGGACGACGTTCTCACCTATATTGCAGAGAATCTGCGTCACGATGTAAGACAGCTTGAGGGAGCCGTAAGAAAGATCGGCGCTCAAAGCTTCCTTGTCGGAAAGCCGATAAATATAAATCTTGCCATTAACTGCATATCCGATATGCTCACCGGCTCCGAGCCGATAAGCGTGACCGTCGATAAGATACTCGACAAGACCTCCCGTCATTACGGGGTAACGGTTGAGCAGCTTAAAAGCAAGAAGCGAACGGGTGAGGTCGCGATGGCGCGCCATGTTGCCGTATATATAATACGTCAGCTCACCAATATGTCGCTCCCGGCGATAGGTAAGGTATTTCAGCGAGATCATACGACGATAATGAACTCTCTTGACGCCGTGGAAAACAAGATGAAGGCAAATCCGATGCTCGAGCCGGAGATAAACGAGCTTATAAACGAGATCAAAAATTAAGTTTTCCACATACCATGTGGAAAACTCTCAAATTTAATTTTGAGGCTTATTTCACTCCTTTATCGGACGTAAAATTCATTTTACACAAGCTTGATACCGATTTTGTAGTTATTATGTGGAAAACCCGATGTTTTAACCGGTTTAAGACTCGTGAGTTCGGGTGTTTTTCGGTGGTTGTTGATAACTCGGAGCTTTTCAACATCAAATTCATCCGTTTTCTATCTGTATTTTCCACCGATGACAGAGGAACATTTTCCCTATACTGCAAGGGTTTTCGTACTTTTCCACATTATCCTCAGCCCCTACTGCTACTACTACTGATAATTTATTATTTTTTATTTATATATTTCTATTTGGTTTGAAAGGAAAACAATATGAAATTATCATTCGAAAAGAATAAGCTCATATCTACCATATCCCCCCTTATGGGCGTTGTTGCAAACAGAAATACCATCGCATCCATCGAAGGTATACTCATTCGCACCGACGAGGACGGAAGATGCGAGTTTACCGGCTATGACCTTGAAAAAGGAATGAGAACTACCTCCGACGTTACGATAGACGAGCCGGGTGAATGTATTATAAATGCGGCAAAGCTTTTCCAGATAATAAAGGTAATGCCGGATGGGATCATAACCATCGAGACCGATGAAAAGCTTCATACTACGATAAGCTCGGGTAACGCGAAGTTCGAGCTGTCCGCTCTTCCCGGAGACGATTTTCCGGATCTTCCCGTGCTTCTGGGAGATAAGGGCTTCAGATTAAAGCAGAAGGATCTTCGAGATATGCTCCGCAAGGTGCTCTTTGCGGTAGCTGTAAACGATCAGCGTCCGCAGCTTAACGGAGCTTTTTTCAAAATATCCGAGGATAAGATAACGATAGTGGGCTGCGACGGATACCGCTTGTCGGTAGCCGAGCAGACCTCCGATTTTGAAAATGCCGGACGTCTTACAAAGGAGCCGCTCGATCTTTCCTTTGTTATCCCGGGAAAAACTCTGCACGAGCTCATGCGTCTGCTTGATCGGGATGACGAGCTTGTACAGATAAGACTTACAAGCAAGCACGCCATAATCGTTGTCGGAGATATAATCCTCTTTACCCGACTTATAGAAAGCGATTATGTAGATTATGAAAGACTTATCCCCAAGGACAGCAAGATAAAGGCGGATATAAACGCAGAGGAGTTTTTGGGAAGCCTTGAAAGGGCTCTCCTTGTCACCGAGGATAAGCAGGCAGGTCAGGTAAAGAGTGCGGTTCGCCTTATATTCGAGGACGGACAGCTTACCGTAACGTCGGCATCTATCACCGGAAGGGTGAACGACGTTATCGCTGCCGATAAGTGGGGTGAGGATATCGAGATAGGCTTCAACTGCCGCTATCTTTGCGATGCCGTAAGGGTATGCGATGCGGAAAAGATAAGATTGTTTCTAAACGGCCCCAAGATGGGAATGCTCATAAAAAACAGTCAGAACGAGGAAAATAAGGACTTTCTCATACTTGTTTTACCGGTACAAAAGTTTTAATTTAAACTATGAAGGTAGACAAAGTAACGTATAAGAATTTTAGAAATATAGAATATGCCGAGGTCGAGCCGTGTCCGACCGTTACCGCGTTTACAGGAAAAAACGGGCAGGGCAAGACGAACGGACTTGAGGGGATCTATCTCTTTGCGAGAGGCAGAAGCTTTCGCACCCCGAGAGAAAGGGAGCTTATAAGCTTCGGTTGTGAAACGGGAGGCATTACCTTATCGTTTACCGACGAAAGAAGACGGCAGGAGATGTCGGTCGTCTGGAACTCGAAGGGAAAACGAATATGTAAGAAGAACGGCGTCACCTTAAAGAAGATGTCCGAGCTTATCGGAGTATTTCGTGCCGTACTTTTCTGTCCGCAACAGCTTGCGATAGTGAATGAAGGACCGTCCGAGCGGCGAGCGTTTTTGGACGTGGCGATATCCCAGCTCGATCACACCTATCTTTCGGCTCTGCAGAGATATTATAAGATACTCTCACAGAGAAACGCACATATAAAGCAGATACGCGAGCGGTATGACCGACATCTTACCGATGCCGATACAACGACGGCGGAGGTGCTGTCCGAGCAGCTTTGTGCCGAGGCTGAAACGATAACCTCTAAAAGAAGCGAGTACGTATGCGAGCTTGACGCTCACATAAAGAATTTCTTTAACGATATGACCACCGGCAGAGAAAAGCCGGATATAAGATATCAAAGTGAGACGTCGCCGGAGGAGCTTTACACGAAGCTATGCTCCGATTTTGAAAGGGAGATACGCTACGGAGCTACCCTGCACGGAATCCACAAGGACGATATCGAGATAATTCTCGACGGACACGAGGCGAGAAGCTTCGCATCCCAGGGCCAGCAACGCTCGATAGCTCTTTCGATGAAGCTGGGCGAGGGTGAGATATCACGCAGCCGAACGGGAGAGTATTCGGTATTTCTCTTTGACGATATAATGAGCGAGCTTGATATAGAAAGACGCGACTATATCGTAAAGGAGATGGAGGACAGACAGGTGATAATAACCTCCTGCAATCCTCTTGAAAACGCACAAAGAGAATACACTGTGGAAAAAGGTGTGTATATCTTAAATCACTGATAAAAGGAAAAGCTGATGTTTTTGCATATCGGAAACAAGAAAAGTATAAAAACAAAGGATATCATAGGAATATTCGATATGGATACGGCTACCGTTTCTCCCATAACGAAGGAATATCTCAAAACCGCCGAGAGGGATAAAAGAACGGTCAGCGTTTCGTTAGAACTGCCGAAGGCGTTTATTTTAAAGGATGACGGCACGGTATATTTTTCGCAGATATCCACATCTACCTTGCAGGGTAGGAACGAAACTGTAAATCAAGCTAAAAATAAGTAATATATTCTTTAAAGAATCAACGACAGTATTCAGAAAGGAAATATCAATGGCTCAAACCAACAATAACTACGACGAAAATCAAATACAGGTGCTTGAGGGACTTGAGGCTGTCCGAAAGCGTCCGGGAATGTATATCGGTTCGACCTCTGTAAGAGGTCTCCACCATCTTGTGTACGAGATTGTGGATAACTCGATAGACGAGGCTCTTGCCGGATATTGCACGGACATACACGTTACCCTTCACGCGGACGGAAGTGCCTCCGTAAAGGATAACGGACGAGGAATCCCCTCGGCTATCCATCACAAGATGGGTATTCCGACGCCGGAGGTCGTATTTACCGTACTTCATGCCGGAGGAAAATTCGGTGGCGGAGGCTATAATATTTCCGGAGGACTTCACGGAGTCGGAGCATCGGTAGTTAACGCTCTCTCCGAGTGGATGGAGTACACCGACTGCTATTCCGGAATGAAGTACAGCGGTCGCTTCGAGAAGGGTAAAAAGGTGGGCGACTTCGTATGTGACGGAGAGACTGCCGACACCGGACTATACGTTCGCTTTATGCCCGACAAGACGATATTCGAGGATACTCATTTCGATTACGACGTTCTCCTTAACAGAATGAGAGAGCAGGCGTTCCTCAACGCCGGAGTTCGCATAATCATCCGCGACGAAAGATGCGGAGAGGAGAGCGGCGAGGTAAGAGAGGATACTCTTCATTACGAGGGCGGAATCATAAGCTTCGTCGAGCATCTCAATC
>CAZSUR010000007.1:595-26240 GCA_964610075.1 uncultured Lachnospiraceae bacterium | reverse complement strand
ACTTCACTCCCTTTTCCTTCAGCGCAGCGTCAAGCGAGCTTCTCACGCTTGAGATATAGATATCGCTGTACGTGTAATAGAAAACGTGCACGTCGGCTCCGCCTCCGCCGGTCTCTCCGCGGTCACAGCCGCAGGATGAAAGCGGCAGAAGCGCAAGCAAAAGGCACGCTGCGATCAAGGCAAAAACTCTTTTCTTCATTTATACATACCTCCGTTAGTTCGTTTCATACCTTATCTCACCGTCCGCGCGAGCAGAGCTTCGCACGTCGGATCTCTTTTGCCTTATTATTTACAGCTTTGGCGGAAATTATGCCTTATCCCAATCAAATAAAAAAGTGCGTGACGACCTACAAAATCGTAGATCGTTACGCACATATAAATCAATATGATACAGCGGCGTGTCAGCGCCTTCTGCGCCGACGTCTGCCGCTTATATTCGGCGCTTTTATCAGCTCAAACAGCACCGCGACAGGCAGAATAAGTATACAAACTATCCAAATCGCGCCGGTCACCAATACTTTCTGTCAAGCGAGCGGAGCTGTATCGCCTCGGCTATATGAGCCGCCTCTATCCTCTCGCTGCCGGCAAGATCCGCCACCGTGCGCGCGACGCGCAATATGCGATCGTGTCCGCGTCCGGACAAGCCAAGCCGCTCGAACGCTCCCTTAAGCAGAGCCGAAGCCTCGTCGCTCATGTCGCAATACTTTCGTATCTGGGCGGAGCTCATAGCAGAGTTTGAGAAGGTGCTCTCGCCGTCCGCCTCAAAGCGCTTGCGCGCAAAGCTGCGCGCCGCCTCGACACGCTGCCTCACCTCAGCCGAGCTCTCGCTCACCGAGCTTGAATGCATATCATCGAACGAAAGGGAGGACACCTCTATCTGTATGTCTATACGATCGAGAAGCGGACCGCTTATCTTTGAAAGATAGTCCTTTATCTCACGCGGCTTGCAGGTGCACTCTCTCGTCGGGTGCCCGAAATATCCGCATCTGCACGGATTCATTGCACATACAAGCATGAACGAGCTCGGGAAGGTCACCCTGCCTGCCGCACGGGTTATCGTTATCTCTCCGTCCTCAAGCGGCTGGCGAAGCACCTCGGTCGAGTTTTTCGAAAACTCGGGAAGCTCGTCGAGAAAGAGCACTCCGTTATGCGCGAGCGATATCTCGCCCGGCATCGGGATCGTGCCGCCGCCTGCAAGTCCGACCGAGGACATGGTATGATGCGGCGAGCGGAACGGCCTTTCGGTAACGAGCGAGCTCTTGCGATCAAGCATTCCTGCGACCGAATGTATCTTTGTCGTCTCGACCGCCTCCCCGAAGGTTATCGAGGGAAGTATCGACGGAAGTCTCTTTGCGAGCATACTTTTTCCGGTACCGGGAGGCCCGATAAGCAGGATGTTATGCCCTCCTGCCGCCGCTATCTCGAGCGCTCGCTTCGCCCTCTCCTGACCCTTGACGTCCGAGAAATCGAGCGAGGAGCGCGCGGCGTCCCTCTCGAATATGCTGCGCTCGAAGCGCGTCGGCTCGATCAAATGCGTGCCGGCAAGATGCTCCGCGAGCTGTCTCATATCGCGCACGCCGTATACCGCAATATCAGCCACGACCGATGCCTCGGCTGCGTTATCCTCGGGTACGAATACGTGATGCAGTCCTGCGTCGCGTGCGGCGATGCACATGGCAAGCACTCCGCAAACTCCGCGCACCTCGCCGGAAAGGGAGAGCTCGCCTATAAAGCATTTGTCGGCATAGCCGTCGCACGAGCGTATAACGCCCGCCGCCGAAAGGATGCCCACAAACAACGCCATATCATACGACGAGCCCTGCTTCTTTTTATCGGCAGGCGCCATATTTACGGTAAGCTCGGAGTCGGGGAACTCGTAGCCGCTGTTCGATATCGCGGCGCGCAGGCGCTCCTTTGCCTCCTTTACCGCGGCGTCCGGCAGCCCCACTATCTCAAAGGCGGGAAGCCTTGCGGCAGAATTACACTCAACGGTTACGCAGAATCCATCAACCCCGTTAAGTCCAACAGAATATACGGTCTCAAGCATAACAAACACCATCCGTTCAAGAATTTACATAAAAGGTCATTTCAATTTTTCCGGATCAAGCGCGTAGTAGTTTTCTGTATATTTCACCTCGAGCCCACCTCGGCAGGTCTCGAGCATTTCGGAGAAGATCCGCGACACGTAGCAGTCTCGCAGCTCCTCTATATTTTCGTTTATATATTCTTCCTCAAGCTCGCGGCGCATTATTATATGATAGCCTATCGAGCTTTCAACGACCTCGCTTATCTCGCTCACCTGAAGCGAAGCCGCAGCATCCTCAAACTCGGAGATGAGCTGTCCGCGCGTGAAATAATAGCCGTCGGGCGAGTTTTTCGTCGCCTCGTCCTCGCTGTACTCCGCACAAATAGAGTCAAAGTCCTCGCCGCCCCTCAAACGAAGCAGCAGGCTTTCCGCCAACGTCTTTTTCTCGCCTGTCGTGTCGCTGTCATCCTTTTTTATAAGGATCTGCGACGCGCGGAGGAAGTTTTTCTCTATGTCGGAGGTCAGCGTCGCATCGTCAGCCGTTATAACTCCGTTTTCCTCGGAGGTGACGTAATTGTACAGCTTATTTCGAAGCGAGTTTGACTCGATGGTGCTCCAAAGCACATCACGAGTGGCTCCCATCTCATCAAGTGCGGCTTCAAACGCCTCGGAGGAGCCGTACTGCTTTTCATACTCCTCTATCTTTTCGTCTATCGCCTTCTTTTCGTCCTTCGAAAGCGATACGTCGTAGCTTGAGGCAAGCTCTCTTACCGCACAGCTTGACAGGATCACGTCAAGCGTCATTTCTTTAAGCTCATCTGCTGACGCATCAGCATTATCCCTTGCGTTATTCACGTAGCAGTATCGGTACTCGTCGTAGGTAACGTTGTGACCGCCGATCTTCATCAGCACCTCCGAGCTGTCGCCGCAGCCGCAAAGCAGGGCAAGCGAAAGGCCGATACCTATCAGGCAGCTTATACATCTTTTCATATGCGATCTCCCTTGTGCGCCGCGATCAGCTGTGAGCATCGGCGTCAACCGGCTCGGATGCGAGCACGCGGCCGAGATCCTCTATCACCTTATCGACACCGTCGCGCAGGGTGTAGAACTCACCCTCGCCGTTTACGGTATAGAAGCAGCGGCGGGTCGAGTATGCGTAGAACTTGTAAACCGACTTATCTCCGTCGGAGGTAACGATGCTCATGGTGAGTATACATCTGTCCTCATCCTCCGCCTCGTTTTCGGTATAGCCTGCCATCTTCATCGACAGCACCACGCGATAGAATTGACGGAAGTTGGATATCTGCTCGTCGGTATACGCCTTTCTGGTTATCGAATCGGCAACGATAAGCTCCTTATCCGCTCCGTCGAGCCTGAAGGTGACGTCGATGCCGTCAGCCTCAAAGCGCATCTCTCTTACAGTGTTTATATTCTTATATATAACGTAGGTATCTACAAATTTTATTATATCCCAATCGAGGAAGTCGAAGTCAGCCATATCCACCGTGCACACGAGATTGAACACCGGCGAATACACGTACGCCTTGCCGTCCTCTCCCTTTTCGCTGAACAGAAGCGTTATCTCGATATTCGAATAGAGATATCCCATAGCGTATGCGGGGGAATCCATATCTATTCCGTAGGCTTCCTTTAGGTGAGCTTTGTCTATGAGCTCGCCTGCATCGCCCACCTCGACCACAGCTTCACCTGCGGCAGAGGAGAGCGCCTCGAGTATCGAGCCGTAGTTTGACACGTTCACGTTATACTCTGCCGGAGCGAGCATACGGTACGCTCCGACCGAATCGGAGTCGCCGAGCTCGTCGCCCGAAACGTAGTCTATCCACACCACCGTCTCGCCGGCGCGGACGATGTAGAAATCATCGGTCTTATAGTAGTCATCGCTTGAGATGGGATATACGACAGTAGGCGATATGAGCGAATTCAGATCCGCCAGAAGGGTGTACGCGAAGGAGCTGTCAAGCACATAGACCACCCCGTCTCTGCCGTCATAGCTGCAGTAGTAGCCGCCGCCCGTAACAAGCGGATCGCCCACGTATACCTTATGCTCTCTGCCGGCGGTGGAGGTTATTATATAGTACGAGGGATCGTCCTCCGCACCGAGCCCGTACGCCGACATATCCTCGACATCGGTATAGCGCTCGAGCGCAAGTGTATATCCGGCGTTGACTATAAGCTGTGCAAAGGTCTGGGGGTTGTACGGAGCCCCCTCCTTTCCGCGGATATAGAACTCTCCGTCGGTATCGCGGTAGAAGGTGAACTCACCCTTTTCGTTGTGCACCTCGATGCTCTTTATCTGCGCCTTCTCAAGATGCTCGAACATCTGAACACGATCGTTTACTCCGAGCACCTCGCCGTCAACAAGCTCGGGAGCCTCCGATATATCTCCGCCCGAAAGCATGGGCGAGAGCCAGAACCAATACAGGCAGAGCAGTATTACCGCTGCCGGAATACCTATAATAATTGCAAGCCGTTGCTTTTTTATCATAAACGTTTTCTCCTGATATATACGACGATTCCGGCGATCGAAACAAGCGCGCAGGGAAGCACGACTATCACGACAGACCATCTGTTAGCCTCAGCCGTAGTTATGTCGAGCGCATCGTCATCAAGCTGCTTGAATTCTATATTCAGCGGCACCGCCTTCTTTCCGAAGGTCTTCATCGCGCTGAACAGCACGTCACGGTTGCCGTAGTTTGCACCCGAGATGTACTTGTCATCGGTAAAGGATGAGGTTCCTGCGGCAAGCACGTACGAATAGTGCGGCTCGTTTTCAACGTATCGCTTTTCTACCGACACCGCCATAAGATCATACACACCTGTCTCGCCCTTTGCGTCAGCCGAGGCATCGCCGTCAAAGCTTACCGCCTCCGCCGTTCCGGCGCTCGATGTTCTAAGCACCGCCGATACGTCGCGCGAATTTTCGTTTGCAAAGAGTATCTCAACCGGTCTTGCGTAGCTTACCACCGTCTTCGGTATAGTTTCAAGCGAGCGAAGCGAGGTGGTTATCTGCGAGCCGACGCCGTCGGAGGCGTATTCGCATACAAGCTCCGTTCCGTCGACCGAAAGCGAGCTCGAGTAGTCGCGTATGAGAGCGTTGCCGAACGCGATTCCCCACTCGGACAGAAATTCGGACAGCTCGGGCAGCTCGCGCTCGGAAGCATCGACGAATACCATAAGCGCGCCGAAGCCGTCGAGGAACTTATCTACCTTCGATATCTCGTTCACCGAATCCTCGGCTCCGAGGAAGTCGTAGCGCGGATTGTTTATCACTACCGCCATCGTTCCGTCCGGGATATCATCCTTTGAGAGGTCTATTATACGCACCGAGAAGCCTGCCTCCTCGAAAAGCTTGTATATATTCGAGCCCTCAACGGTTTCTCCGTGTCCCGAGGTGAAGCACGCTATCGGGAGCTCACCGTGCATACGCATTATCGCCGTCGCTATCGTATATTCTCCGTCGAAGGCGAATATCGTATTCGTCTCACTGTCAACGGTGAAAAATCCGTCGGTCGTATAGACCTGCGACTGCGAGCCGTTTGTTATTATCACGTTGTACGTCTTTATCTCGGATATCTCGGTCGTAAGATATGGTGTCACCGACTCGGGATGACGCACTATATCGTAAAACTCGATATCAATGAAGTCGTAGCGCTCGGCAAACAGCTTCGCGCAGTTATATACCATATTGGATTTGTAATCCGATTCTATCGTATCCTTGGGCTGACAGAATATTATCTTTATATCGTTTTCGATATCACTCAGATTTTCGTCTATCAGAGCCACCGTCTCCTCCGAGAGGGAGTATACCTCCTCGCCGGTCATGTCTATATACCACATATTTGCCGAGGCTATCGCGTTGAACACCGTATTTGCGGCGAACACGAGCACGATGAACACAACGGTAAGCACGACCGAAAGAGATCCGTATTTAAAGCGTTTATTCTTTAACAAATTCATTCTTTTCGTCTCCTCTCCGATCATGCCTTATTCCCAGCGGCGCTTTTCATAGACGCGCACCGTAAGGAATATGAATACCGCGGCTATCGAAGCGTAGTATACCACGGCGGATATATCGAACACACCATACGTGAAGTTAGTGAAGCGGGAATAGATCGAGAACCACGCAACGATCGAGCGAAGCCACTCGAACGGGATATACTGATTCACCATACCTATCGTCGCAAAGAGGATTATTATAAGCATCGTTCCTATCGCCGCGGTGATCTGATTCTGGGTGAGCGATGAAACGAACACTCCTACCGCAACGAACGCGGCGCCGAGCAGTAGCAGCGCTATGCAGTATCCGGCAAGCGTTCCGCCACTCGGAGCTCCGTATCTGTAAAGAAGCGAGAGGTTAGCGCAGCCGACGGCAAAGGTGCAAGCGAACACCGTGTATGCGGCAAGCGCCTTGCCGAGCACCATCCCGGTAAGGCTTACCGGAGAGGTGAGCAAAAGCTGCTCGGTGCGAAGCTTGCGGTCATCGCTGAAAAGTCTCATTGTGAGAAGCGGTATCAGCACCGCCATCAAAAACATCGACGATACGAAATAGGAGGGCATACTTGCGCTCGAGCCTGCAAGCAGGGTTCCAGCCGCAAAGAGGAAGCCGTTTGCGGCAAGATATACCGCAACGAAAACGTATCCGACGGGGGAGGTGAAATAAGCACGAAGCTCTCTTTTATAAACAGCAACCATGATTTATCCTTTTCCTCCGTTTCTAGATTGAGTCTTTTTACCCTTTGAAGGCTTGGACACGAGCGAAAGGAACACGTCCTCGAGATTCGCTCCGGCAGCCTCCATGCCTATTATAGGCCAATCCTTCTCCGCAAGAGCGCGGAAAAGCGGCTTTCTTATATCGGTATTGCTATCGCTGTCAACGCGATAGGTAACGCTGTCCGCATCGTGATTTCCGGCAGCCTCCGCATAAACGACCCCGGGGATCGAGCGGAGCAGTCCGAGCACCTGCTTTTCCGGGCCGCATATCCTTACGTTCAGGCGGCGGTTTCCGGGAAGCGCGCGTGCAAGCTCCTCCGTCTTTTCGTCAGCTACTATCATGCCCTTATCCATTACGATAACGCGGTCGCAGACCGACTGCACCTCGGAAAGTATGTGTGTACTGAGTATGACCACGTGACCGAGGCCGAGCGTACGTATAAGGTTGCGGATCTCGACTATCTGCCTCGGATCAAGTCCGGAGGTCGGCTCGTCGAGTATGATTATCTTCGGGTTGCCGACAAGCGCCTGAGCGATGCCTATGCGCTGCTTATAACCCTTTGAGAGGTTGCCGATCACCCTGCCCCAAACGTCCTTTATATTCACAAGCGAGGCTATCTCCGCAAGATGCTTGCGGCGGTTGAGGGTGCAGCCCTTAAGCTCGTATACAAAGTTGAGGTATTCGCTTACCGTCATATCCGGGTAAAGCGGAGGCTGCTCGGGCAGATAGCCTATCAGCTTCTTCACCTCGTTTGGCGCGTCGAGTATATCCTTTCCGTCTATCTCTACCTTGCCGGACGTCGAGGAGATATACCCCGTTATGATATTCATGGCGGTGGATTTTCCGGCTCCGTTCGGGCCGAGGAAGCCCACTATCTCACCCTTGCCTATTTCTACGCTTATATCGTTTACGGCATAGCGTCCGCCAAAGCGCTTTGTAAGGTGTTCGATCCTTATCATCTTAATTGCTTTCTGCCGGGAGCACGTCCCGGAGACTCCTTTCCGAATGAGTATATATCTTTAATTTGATCATTTTTGCATTTTGCGTAGCTCTCCACTGTACTACGGTAGCATACGACTGTGAACGTAGGGTGAAGGCGCGCTTATTCAAAAAGCTCCGCCTCGCTCCGCACTCCGATGCGCCGGCGCAGCTCCTGTGCGAACTCCTCGTCGCACTGAAGCTTTACGGCGATGCGGCTGCCGTTGAACTCCTCGATAAGCCAATATGCAGACTGTGCAAACGGCTCGGCGCAGAAATTATATGCCGTTGCCACCTTGCCGTAGCGCTTTTCAAGCTCGCGTAGGCTTTTTATCTCGACAAGCTCCTTCGCCTCGTAAAGTGAGAGATTGCAGACCGTCTTTTCGGTGTTGTTCTGCACCTTTATCACCGCAAGATCGTTCGACACGTCAAGCTCGTCCGACGGAGTCAGTCTGTATACGTAGCTTGTCAGCATATATCTTTGAGCCAACTGGATCGCAACCACCGCAATGGGAAGTCCGAGAAGCGAGAAGCTTCCGAGCGCGTGATATCCCAGCATAAAAACGGACGCAAGCATCAGTACCGTGCATATTACGGCAAGTATTACGGAGTTGTGCTTTTTCGGTGAATACAGCATAGACTAAAATACCTCTTTTATCCTTTCGGCGGCGCAGATCGGCACCACCTCGTCATAAAAACGAAAGTTAGTAACATCAAATCGATTATATCATAAAATACTAAAGAATACAATGCTTTCGAAAAATGAAAGGTAGGAACGGAATATGCAAGCTGACAAGGAAATGCTGCAAAAGCTGCAGTCGATGGACGACGATTCGCTCATCCGCGCGATAAACGAGCTCTCGCGAGTGGTGGGTGCCGACAAAAAGCAGACCGAGCGCGCGCTGAAGAACGTCAAATTCATAAAAAAGAGGCTCGCCGCAGCCGACGAAGCTACGCTCAAACGTGCGGCGGATAAACTCGGTGAGGAAAAGACCGAGCAGATAATACGCAGCCTGAAGCTGTGATGGCATCGGGCAACGAAACCATTCTGGCAGGTGATCTTATGAACGAGGAAACGAATGTATCCGAGCTGCTCGAGGGTATACTCGGCGATCCTGCGAAGCTGCAGCAGATAATGGAGGTAGCGCAAAGCCTTATGGGAGCCGCCTCCGACTCCGCTGTGTCGGATGCCGGCGGAGGTGCGAGCACCCGAGCAGCTGACGCACGCGATTATCCCGGCGGAGCTTTCAGCACCGCCTCCTCCGCACTCGGGGGATTTGCTGCGACCGAAGGAGGTGCTTTGCCCGACAGAGGGAGCGTGCCCGGCGGCGGCACATCGTCCGCCGACGCATCCACAGCACTTCCGGCGATAGCCTCCATCCTCGGAGCGCTCGGCGCGACACCTGCGCACTCCGAGCCACACGACGGCATCACGAATGAGGACAGGATCAGACTGCTCGAGGCGCTCATCCCGTTTTTGGGCGAGCATCGCAGGGATACGGCAAGGCTGCTCATACGCATCCTGCGGCTAACTCAGGTAGCCGATCTTGACAAACTACTTAAGGGGTGACCGAGATATGTATATCCGAGGATGGGGTAATATCCCCTCAAACGATGGCATGATACCTCCGCATTACAGCGGAACGGCGATAAGCGCAAGCCGCGAGCTGCAGGAAGCTCCGCGTGCGAGCATGAACGCAGGAGCACGCGATATATCGAGCCGCGACGAGTGCGAGGGCGGTATACACGAGCCGGGGCAAGGTAAGCACGGCGTGCAGACCGCAAAATCAGCAAGCTCGGTCGAGCATCCGGAGCCGTCCGGCGGCAACGGCACGTATGATGATACAGAGATATTTGACGGCGGCATAGAGGCGAACGACGGAGATCACATCGGATCCGTCGAGCCGAGCGGCGACACGACCGATGAAAGGATACGCATCTACGGCGATGCTCTACCGAGATATCCGCTGTTTTACGACTCCGAGAGCCGGCTCGGCACAGCTCCGCGTGAAAAGGTCACGCTCGCGGCAGACGATAGCTCGCGTGACAGCGAGCCGGAGGGAAAGGCTCTCCCGAGCCGGGCGGAGGCGGAGGAAAGCTCGCTTCAAGCTCAAGCGGAGGCGCACCGTGGCGCCACCGGGATATGCTCGGAGCCAAAATATCCCCTCTCCGAGCAAAGCGACTCATCGCGCGGCGACGGAGCGCCGGTGGTAGCGGAAGTGCTCCGCACGTTCGGGATCGAGCACGAAGCTCCCATCTCCGACCGCACCGGCGAACGCTCGCAAAGGTGCACAGAGACCACCGTCGGAGGTAAAAGCTTGAAAAAATGTAGAGATACCGCCACCGGCGCGGCGCTATCCGAGCGCGAGCCCGAACGCAAGCGTGAGCACGGATACGATCGCAGCAAGCCCTACCGCTTTCACACCGACGATATAATAATCGCCGTTCTCGTCCTGCTTATATTAAGCTGCGAGGGAGATTAGCCAAACGGTGCAAAAAAGGCACGCACGAAGCCGAAAACGGCTGTCGTGTGTGCCTTTTGCTTTGCGATATCTCAATCCTCGTCGTGCGGACGTCCCGATCTTTTCAGTATTATCGCCATCACCGCTATGGCAACGGCTACGGCTCCGATGATAAAAGGAAGATTCTTTGCGCCCTTATCCGCCGTCTGCGGAGAGGCGGCATACGTGCCGACCGTGCACGCGGCGGAAAAGAGAAGCGAGCTTGATACGACTCCGGGAAGTCTCCAAAGCTTATTGGGCATAGTTATTTATCCTCTCTTTCGGCGGCATTTTTGTAAAATTCCCGCTTTGCCTCAAGTCTTCTGCGATATCTGAGTGTCGCAGACACGGCAATATATACTATTGCGGCAAATACGACGGCTATACATATAAGGACGAATTTCGGTGCCCGCACAAAGGCTCCGACGGTGGAAAGCAGGTATGCGGAATAGCTTTTTTCAACGCTCGTCCTTGCAACGAGCGGTATCTCGGTCATGTCTCCGTCATAGCTTACCACAAGCGTGCCGGCGTGATCTCCCGCCTTTACCGGAGCGGTCATGTACTCGCTGTCAAGGCGGATATCCATCTTGACCTTGCTCTCTATATCCACATCGTTTTCAAGATACAATTCAAGCGATTCGACCGGCATCAGCGCTATGTGATCGACTCCTTGACCCATGCGGACCTCGGTCTCGCAGAATGCCTTCGAGGAATCTATCACCTTGCGATAGGAGAAGCTTTTCTCCGCCCAATCGACAAGCGTCTCCACCTGAAGATACGAGGTGTATATCTCCTTTGTCACGGGATTTGTCTGTCCTATGACGTTCCCCTGCTCGTCAAGTATATCCTCCTCGGGGGTTACCACCTCGATATCGGGGATCGCCGCCATGGATATAGCAATATAGGTAAGCCCATCCGCTCCCGCGACCGATGCAACGAGGCAAAGTCCGCCGGAGGAGGTAGAACCTGCATTCATTCCGGTGACCGATGAGTTGTAATAATCACCGGATATCAGCTTTGAGAGAAAATAATTCTTCGAGATTATCGTGCGCTGACCCGTGAGGTTGGTCTTGGGCATAACGTATCTGCCCTTTCCGCATATATCGGTGAACTCGGACATCGAATAGACGTATTTCGCGAGTAACAGCGTATCGTTTACGGTCGTTACCATCGCGTCGTCGTGTATTCCCGACGGATTTGTGTAGACCGTGTTCTTCATGCCGAGCTCCTTTGCCTTTTCGTTCATCTTCTCGACAAACGCGGCGGGAGTTCCGGCAACGTCGCAGGCGAGCACGTGCGCACAGTCGTTTGCTCCGCCGACTATCATAGCGTAAAGTATGTCTCTTGCAGGCGCGGTCTCGTTGGTACGAAGACCGATACTGTTTCCGGTAGCGCCGTACAGCATACCGCTTGCAACTGTGATATATCTGTCAAGATCCGAGCCGTAATACTCTATGGCGAGAGCCGCGGTCATAAGCTTTACGGCAGAGGTCGGGAACACGGGCGTGTCTCCCCCTCTCGAATAGAGCAGCGTATCGCTTTCGATCGTATATATAAGCGCCGGATTCATGCCGGACAGCTTAGGTGCGGACTCGGCAGAGACGCAAAGAGGGCACGCAAGGCATTGCAAAATTATAACAAAAGCCGAGATAAAACCTAATATTTTCTTCACAGCTACGCCGCCTTTCTTTAAATATCCGCACTAACACGGTCTAAAATAAGCTTTTATTGTCGGAAATATCACCAAGCACGCGCTCGGCATCGTGTATATCTTCGAACACCGCCGATTTAAGCTCGTCCGTATTTTCAAACCGCCGCTCGCGGCGCATAAACGAAACAAGCTCGAGCCGACAGAGCTTCGAGTACAGATCTCCATTGTAACCGAGGACGTGAGACTCGCAAAAAACGCGCTCATCCCCTCCGATAGTGGGACGCACGCCTATATTCGTCACCGCAGGATATCTCGCCCCGTCTGTTTCAAAAACAGAGGCGTACACACCGTGCGGAAGATAATCAAGCTCGTGCGGCAAGCTCTGATTTGCCGTGGGAAAGCCGAGCTTCGAGCCAAGCTGTCTGCCGTGCACCACCTCGGCGGTGATGCCGAACGTATGACCGAGCAGAGCGTTCGCCTCCTCGATATTGCCCTTCTCAAGCTCCCCTCTTATTCTCGTGGACGACACAGCATCGCCGTGATGCATCACCTTTTCAACGGTTATAAGAGCGATGCCCTTGTCCCGGAGCAGCCGCCCGAGCTGCTCGGCATCGCCGGACGCTCTGTGCCCGAAGCGATAGTTATATCCGCACACGCAGCACACCGTGTTCATGCGGCAGAGCACGTCGCGCACAAACCTCTCGGGGGACATATCGCGCAGGTGCTCGAAATCATCATATATTAAAACATCGACGCCATGCGCCGAAAGGAGCGCCTCCCTCTCGGAGTTGGAGGTGAGCCTGCGGCAACCGGGGCGCGGATGTGCGAAAAAGGTACGCACCGCAACAAGCGCTCCCGGGCGTCTCTCCCTCTCCTCCGTCGCCGCACGCAGCAGCGCGGCATGGCCGATATGAACTCCGTCGAAATTTCCAAGCACCGTTATAAGCTCGGTCGAGGCATGGACAGAGCTTGAAAAATCATCTGCGGAATATACGTACATGGCAAAAAAGCTCCTTTGGGATCGTCCGTTTTCAAAAAATTCCGGATCGCCGCGCAGAAAAGCATCGGCGCGGCCTCCGGAGTGCCGTAAATATTCGTTTAGTGTGATACCGCCGGGCGGTGCTCACAGACCGAGATAATCCTTTAACAGTATACCGAGCAGCTCGTCGCGGTCGATGCGGCGGATAAGGCTGCGCGCATTCTTATGATTGGTGATGTAGGTGGGATCCTCGGACAGGATATATCCGACTATCTGGTTCAGCGGATTATAGCCCTTCTCACTCAAAGCATTGTAAACCGCAATGAGGGTATTCTTCATCTCCTGCTCATGCTCGTCCTTTAGCGAAAAGGTTATCGTTTTGTCATGTTGTAAATTCTGCATTTCAAATTCACTCCTCATGCAACTATTATATTAGATTAAGGGTTACATTTCAAGTCGTTTCGGTAAATTTTTTTATATTTTAGCGCTCATCCTACGCGCGGTCGTCGTGCGCGGATGCGTCCTTGGCTCCGGAGCGTCGTATCATGAGTGCGGCAAGGCATATTATCACTACCGCAAAGAGGGAGGCGGCAAACCACGTCTGATGCAAAAACTCGAATTTTCCGGCGCGATCCTCGAGGAATACCGATTCGTACACCTCGTCGCTTCCGTACTCCGCCGAGCACGCCGACATCTCGCCCATAAGCAGTATCGGCTCACCGTATGCATCGACGTCATCGCCGGACAGACGGATCATCATTCGGTCACAGCTATCTGCTCCGGTGAAATTGTTCACCGGGAGAACGATACTCGTCCAGGTGTTCGGCTTTACCGTATCCTCGGCAACGATGCAATCATCACCCGAATACAGCCATATCTCAAGCTTCACCTCTCCGGCAGTATGTGAAAGTCCGGCAACCATGATATCTGTGGTGAGATACGGAGCCTTTGTGAAGTTGTATTTGTCGGGGAAGCGGCAGGCGATGCTTTTCTCCTCGCCGGACGAGCCGGTGAAATATGCGCTTAGCAGCTCTCCGTGCCCGGTCATGGCAACTCCGGACGACAGCTTATAGCAGGAGCCGCCGGCTCTCCAGCCCACGGTATCGTTTTTATTCTTAAAGCTGAAAAGCGAAACGCTTCCGACGATCTCGGCAGGGGTGGTATGAAGCAGAGATATCCTGTTTACGTCGCGCGTTATCGCGTAGGTGATATCAAAGCCCTGGATAAGCTGCTTCCAATCGCTTATTCCGAGGGTGGTCAGCGCAAAGGAGGAGTAAGCCGTCGTGTCCTTCGTATCTATCGCGGACAGTAGTCCGTTCTCATCCACCTCACGATACGGGATAAAACCCTCAACCGGATCGAAGTTTTTCGAAGTTATCTTATAATATGAATATACGTAATCGGCGCGCACGTATTCCGCTTCATCAGCCGGCACGAGCATATCATCCCTCTGCTCGAGCAGAAGTATGCCTCGATACTGTCCTTGATACTGCATGGCAGGCGCCATAACGTAGGATAACAGCACCTCGAGATTTTTTACGGTTATGTAGCTTGCTCCCTGCTCCTTTTCGGCATATTCGTCAAGCGCAGAAATGTAGCGGTCATTTTCGGGATACGGATCGAACGCCGGCTTCCATGCGATATCTCCTCCGAGCTTTATCGCCGCATCTATATTTTCGAGCGCCGAGCGCGAGTCGAACGTTCCGCCGTCGTAAACGTTCACGCCGATGTTCCAGGCGGTGCCGAACGGCAGGTAGACGTCGGCGCCGGAGTTCTCGCTGCGCGCGACGTTATATACTATGCGGACAGCCTCCGCATATTCGTGCGAATACTCCGCCATGGAGACGTCGTCTCCCATATTCCAATATTTATCCGGCGCGGATATATCCCTTCCAAGCACAAAGCCGGGAGCGATCGTGCTCTCATCGTCAAGATGGCAAAGGAATCGCACGACGGCCGCGAGCGCCCGTCTTCCGTCGCCCGAGGCGACGTTCGGCGCGCAAAGCGCAGCCGAATCCTCCGCCGACGGATGCAGAAGCAGCTCCGCCAGCACCTCCGAGTCCGGATGCGAGAAGGTGAGTATATAGTTCACGCGCACCGCTTCGTTTCCTGTGAGCCGAGCGATATCAAGCAGCTCTTCGGCGTACGATTCGTCCGCATACAGTCCGAGCTCCCGATCTATCACGTGATCGGTCACATCAAATGTCACAAGCTTGCTCACGTCCACGTCGATCGCGGTACGCGAGATGCCGCTCGAAAGCTGCTCCGAGCCGTCCGAGCGCATACCCTTTTTCACAGCGGAGCAAAACGCCTCTCCGTCGGATATATCCTCCGGATTCGTTACGTATTTCACATTGTCCGCCGGGATAATATCGTTTCCGTTCTTTATCGCGACAAAAAATCCGTCGTATATGTTAATGTCGGCAAGCGGCACCGAGAAATAGAACTTCTCCGCCACCGAGCGCTCGGTATACGCCACGCTTTGAGCGGTTATCTCATCGGCCTGTGCTCCGCCCGAGAGCAGATACAGCGCGACCGACGCACCCTTATACCTCTCGACAACAGCGGAGGGAAGGCTTACCGATATCTCCACGCGTCCCGAGTTCACCCTGCACTCTCCGATGTTGCCGACGCCCGTAATTCCGCCATAGTAGGATATCGGAGCTATCGAGCGAACGAATATCTCGCCGCTCACGTCTCCGTCAAAGACAAGCCGTATCCGCTCGGTGCCCCCCGACACCGAAAAGCGGAGCGTCTGCATATCGGTAGTGGACGAGGTGAGCTTAACGCTCTGCGAGCGGCGCGAGGAGAACTCCTCGTCTCCGTCCGACCAGAAAAGAGTGACCGACGAGCAGGTGGTAAAGCTTTGAAGCTCGACCTCAAAACCGCAGTCCTCTCCTGTCAGGTGGGACGGTATATTATCTATTATGACCGACGGCGATACACCGCTGCAATCGAGCACAAGCCCCCGGTCAAAGGATGCGTCGCAGCCCTCACACGTATAATCGGCAGAGAGCAGCCGGCAACGTTTTTCAAGCTTGTCGTCCGAGGCTCCGATGATACTGTCTACATAAAACTCGAGCTCTCCATCACCTCCGCGGCGCTCTACCGTTATGGTGATCGACACGGTCTCGCTTCTCGCGCCAAGCGCGCCTACGTCCGCAATTACAGCGTTCCAGGATGCCTCGTTAAGCGAGAAGTCGAAGCTCTCCTCGGTCATATCGGCAAACAGAAGCGACAGGCGCGCCGTATAGCTTGAGCCCTCGTTCATCGGCACGAGCAGAGCTGCGCCTATCTGCCTTACCGCCGAAAGATCGGTGGGAGCAGAGAAGGTATGTACAAGCGATGCCGAGACAGCGCCGTCCTCATCCGCCGCACCGTCAGATGCGATCTTCGCCGCGCTGTCGCCGTAAAATACATAAAACGGGCGCACCTCCACCTCGTCGGTTACAGATAGCGAGGCTCCGTCTCCACGCACACCGAGCGATGCGGTGATAGAATCAAACTCGTTTATAACGGTCGAGGCGTACGCACGGTAAACGTACGGAGTAACTGCAGGTATCGCTTCGGCCGGAGCCTCCGCCGGATCTGCGGGCGCAGCGTACGCGCCGAGCGCAGGCAGCGGAAGCACGCCCAAAAGGACGACAAAAAGCATTGCCGCCGCAAGTATTCGCGCCGCCAAATCATTACCGCGTGATCTGTATCCTATCCTCATCCGTAAACGCTCCCGTTCCGTTCAAATGCGGCAAAGCCGCCGCATTTATCATGATTTATTCCAACTTTCATATATTATATCAAACTATTGTGAATATTTCAATCTGCGCCGAAATGAATGGATTTTGACGTAAAAATTTCATTTTTTGTATCGCAGGCAACCTCGGAATACCCCGAAATTATACACAATATGCAGGCATAAAAATTCATTTTCATATATGTAGTGTTGCGTGACAGGTAAAAAAGTGCTATAATTAAGGACGGTTTATGACGCCCATATAAACCTATGTTGCATAAAAAAACAGAATATTATGGGAGAATCATTTTATTTATGATTATAAGCAAACTGAAAAGACCTGCAGCTTTTATTGCGTCTTTCCTGCTTCTGTTATCGTTTTTTGCGATACAGCCTAACGCGGCAGAGGACAATATAATTCTGCACGATTCGGGGTTTTATGCAAGTATTCCGATTCGTCATGACGGAGAGCTTTTACCTACAGAAAAGAGCGCTCTCCTCATAGAAGGCACCACTTACGTACCGTTTCTCGCATTTTGCGAGGCACTCCTGCCGGGCGGAAGCTCGTCCTGGGATATTGATTCAGAGACAGCTTCTTACGAGTGCACAGAGCTTACGGTAAAAGCTCCGCTCGGAGAAAACTATATATTGGCAAACGGAAATTGTATTCAGGGAGATGCTCCCGTCCGTATGATGGACGAATCAATATACGTTCCTGCCGATATAATTGCGGTGGCTTTCGGCTTTGACGTCGAATGGACACAGGTATCCTTCGCGGTCGATTTTATAACGGCCGGGGGAATTATCGAGCCGAAAGTTGATGAATACACCGAAGAAGACGTTCTGTGGCTTGCGCGCATCATATACGCGGAAAGCTGCGGAGAAAGCTTCGAGGGAAAGGTCGCAGTCGGAAACGTGGTTTTGAACCGCGTTGAGAACGAGATGTTCCCTGATACCGTTCATGATGTAATTTTCGATACCCGATGGGGGGTAGCACAGTTTTCAACAGTAAACTCCCCCGCACTCTACGGCACGCCCGACGAAAGCTGCTTTGAAGCAGCGGAGCTTTGCCTCAGCGGACTTAACGTAGGTGGAGATGCTTTGTACTTTGCAAACGCTCGTATAGCTTCAAGCTGCTGGGCAGCAAGGCACAGACCCTATCTCACGCAGATAGGAAATCACGTTTTCTACTCTTAACTTCACAGCTAAGGCGGACAAATGGGCACACGCCCGTCCGCACGTTGTACCAGAAAAAGCATCCCACGGGATGCCAGAAGAATTCGAGTCTGTCCTCCGATACACTCTGTTTTGGGCAAAATTACACACGCCGTGAGGCTTGTGTTTTCCGCAGATCAACGATCTACGACGGGACGGTGTATAGGTCAAAAGACAGCACGACGGGAGTACTGGCTCCTTGCCGAAAAACGCAACATAAGCCGCGACGGATCACCTCCGCCGCGGCGATTTTTTTGCCGGCTCGCGCAAGTATATAGGCATAACGGGCGCAAAGCGACTATACGGTGGGCACGTGGAAAAAGCTCACGCCGAGCTGCGAGCCGAAAACGAGCAGCCTCGAGCCGCAAGCGGATGGCGGAGAGCGCCATCGGCAAAGCGGGTCACGCACGCGCAAGCGCAAGATCGCAAAAGCTCCGTACAAGCGCGAATCAACGTGCAAACTCGCTAAAGAACGCACAGCGAGGCAGATATACGGCTCGCGGCGCCGCCGGGTAAAAGAGCGCGTTCAAGCGCAGGATGTCGGCGCAAGCTCATACGTAAAGTCTCGCGCACCAAGCTGTGAGCTGCCGCGTGAGCTTGTAAAATATCCACACAAGCGAAAAGCGCGCGCATCGGTTCGCCTCAGGGCAAAAAAAGCTCGCGCAGGCGTGAGGGTCGGAGTCACCGCCCGGCAAAACATCCACACGTAAGCAAAAAAGGTCTCGCACCGACGTGCGAGACCTTTTTTATCATATTATAATAGGCAGAAGAAGCGTTAAAGCCGCAGAGCCGTCGCCGCAAATCGGTGATTTCGGACTTTTGCAGCAGCGCTTCGTTTAAAGCGCATACAACATCACGACATTTCGCGGATCTGAGGCATTATTTCTTTCCCTCTCCGGCATTCCGCAGATAATCTATCTGGCTCGGCGTGAGCTTTTTCCACGTACCGGGCTTGAGATTCCCGAGCTTGATATTTCCCACCGCTATACGCTTGAGCGATACGATGTTGAGCCCGAGCGACGCGCACATTTTTCTTATCTGGCGATTGCGCCCCTCGTGCAGGGTTATCGCGAGCACGGTATGATCCTTCTTTCCGGTGACCACCACCGCATTCGCAGGCTTCGTCTTATAATCGTCTATTATCATCGGAGAGTTGAGCTTTTTAAGCTGCTCGGGAGTCACCTCACCGACTATCTTAACGTGATACACCTTCGGTATATGATGACGCGGATGCATGAGGCGATTCGCAAGCTCACCGTCGTTGGTCATAAGCAGCAGACCCTCCGACTCAAGATCGAGCCTGCCGGCAGGATAAACGCGGCAGCCGACGTCCTCCACAAGCTCGCGTACACAAGGGCGTCCGTGATCGTCGCGCATAGTTGTGACGTAGCCGCGCGGCTTATTTAACATAATGCACACGCTTCGCTTCTGCTCGCTCACAACAGGCTTGCCGTTGATGCAAACCTCATCCTCGCCCGGAGCTATCTTCATTCCGATATTCGCCGGCTCACCGTTTACCGTTACGTTTCCGAGCTCGATCTGCCGCTCCGCCGAGCGGCGGGACATAACTCCGCACTCGGATATGTATTTCTGAATCCTTATCTTTTCCACAGCTATCAAAAATCCTCATTTAAATAAATATTTCTTTATTCTTTCGATAAATCCGGCGCGATATCGCACCATATCCACCGACTGCTCCGCTATAAGCGGCGCACGGCCTATCTCGGTCTCGCCGTTATACCAGATGATTCGGCCGACCGTCTCACCACGCTCGATCGGGGCGTAGCAAAATCTTTCGCACTCGACAACGGTACGCAGGTCAGCCGTCCCCGACTCCACCACCGCGCTCGAGCTCTCTCCAACCGTGCAGGTAACGAACTCGCTTTTGCCTCCCACCACCGGCACAAGCCTTCTGTCGGCATCGGGTGAGCCGAGCGTTACCCTTTCGTATATGCCAAATCCTGCATCGTACAGTCTGCGATGGTCGCTCCAATCGGAGGGAGCGGACAGAGTCACCGCGATAAGCGTAATGCCGTCGCGCTCGACCGCGCTGACAAGGCATCTTCCGCTTCTTTTGGTAAATCCGGTCTTGACCCCTATCGTACCCTCGTATTCACCGAGCAGTCTGTTGTGATTCACAAGCACACGTGACGCACCGCCCTCGGTCGACGCAACGACGCGCTTTCGCGTCGATACTATATCGGCAAAGGTATCGTTTTCAAGCGCGTACGCTGTGAGCTTTGCAAGCTCGTACGCCGTCGTATAGTGATCCTCGTCGTCAAGCCCGTGAGGATTGACGAAATGCGTCTGCTCAAGCCCCACACGCCGCGCAAGCGAGTTCATCTCATCCGCAAACTCCGCTTCACTCCCGGATACCGCCAAAGCCACGGCAGCCGCGGCGTCGTTCGCACTCTCCAGCATCACCGCATAGAGAAGATCCTCCATCGTGATCCGTTCTCCTGCGGACAGGTATACGGACGACCCCTCGATACCGACGGCGGCGGCATCGACCGTCACAACGTCGCAAAGGGACAGCCCTCTCTGCTCCCACAGCTCTATCGCCGTTATCGCCGTCGCTATCTTCGTCGTGCTCGCCATCGAGCGCGGCACGTTTGCATCCTTTGCCTTGAGCACCGACATGGTCTGCGCCTCGATAAGCACAGCCGATGCAGCGGATAGCTCACCGTCCGGCAACACGCTTCGCTCGGGATATGCCGTACTCTCCGTCATAATCGCCGGCAGGTACGGCTCGCTGCGTATATACTCCGCCGCAAGCGGGCGCGCCGCGCAGGAGGTAAATATACACAGAGAAAGGCAGAGCGCCGGCACCATCAAAGCTCCGGTGGCTGCTCTGCCGCTCCATTTCGGTACAGGCTTTATCGCTTTTTTAAAAATAAGCACCTTGACACACGCCTCCGTACAAACACGTATTTTCCTTAAATAGTATGCGTTCGTCTACGCGGCTTATGTCACATTTACGGCTTATTATATTACTGCTCGCTATCGGTATCTCCGTCAGGATCCTTCTTTGCGAATACTGCCTTTATGCGCGATATGATATCGGGCGACTTTTCAAGCAGATCGGTAACGCTCTCGGCAATACCTACCGCCGGAGCTGCAGCCGTCGTGCTGACGTTGAGTATCTCCACGTCTCCGTTCGGCTTTGTAACTATAAAGCATATCGGATTTATGGTGAGACCCGTTCCGCCGCCGCCTCCGAATGACGGAGCCTTGCCGTGTGCGCCGGACGCACCCGAGGTCGCGCCGGCTTGAGGTCTTGCCTTATCGTTCTTTTCGAAGAAATCAACTCCGCCCGAGGCGAAGCCCATCGAGACCTTGGACACCGGCACTATCACCGTTCCGTTACCTCCGTCGATAGGCTTGCCGATTATGGTATCGGCATCGGCTATCTCGCGGATGCTTTCAAGCGACGTTCTTATCATATCGTTCAATTTGCTGTCGTTCATGTTTTATACCTCCCGTTTATATTAAATCTAAAAAATTATCCGTGTTTCGGCATTTTCATATAATCCATAGCTCCCGATATCGCAATAGAGATAAGCTGCCACACGCGTATGCTGAAGCATACGTTTATGCGCACCTCCGCCTCCTCCGATGCAAAATCAGGCACGACGTTAACGTATCCGCCGCGCGAGAGCGCGGTATTCGTTATGCTGTTCATCGCGGCAAGCGCGTATGACACCGATTGGCTGACCGCACCGTAAAGGAGTGCGGTCTTTGCGGCATCGTCGGACGCCACGCGTATGAATATCTCCGACACGTCAACGCGGAGATATCTGCAAAGCTTAGATACAAGCTTTTTCACTACTTCTTCAAAGAGACGCGCTATATATCGAAGCGTGTCGCTGACCGACGCCTTCTTCTTTTTTGTCCTCGGGCGCGCCGGCTTCTTTTCGCTCTTTTTGTCGTCCTTCTTTTTCTGCTTCTTTTTGAGCTTTGAAAGCTTATAATCGGACAGTCTTATCCTCCTTTTCCTCGGATACAGCCGGATCCGAAGAAAGGCTATCTTGAGTATTACCTTAAAGCTATCCTTATACTCAACGCATATTCTGACACGAAGATATGCCAGAGCGCAGATAAGCGCACCTATCGCAAGCAGTATTACAAGCACACGCAAATCAAGCTCACCTCCGTGCAGTTAAAAGCAAAATAAATCTACCGAGCCGGCGAAATGTCGGAGTTATGCGCCATCGCTCTCCGTCGCTGCGCTATCCGCCGCCGTCGCCACGTCCGCAGCTCCGTACGTATCTGATCCCGAGTCATCACCCAAGTCCAATGCCGCTCCTGCCGGCATCTCTCCGCCTGATCGCGTGCCCTCGGCACTCTCCTCCGTGGCGGCAGCACCGCCGAGTCCGAGCGCGGTCTTCCAAAGCTCCGCGTCTCCCTTATCCGACATTATATCGTTTTGCGGAAGCTCGGCTATCGAGCGGAGCCCGAAGCAACGAAGAAAATCGTCGGTCGTCGCATACAGATTCGGGCGGCCCGGCACGTCGAGCTTACCTACCGCGCGTATCATCTGCCGCTCGCAGAGCACGCCTATCGCGTACGAGCTGTCAACTCCGCGCACCTGCTCGATAAAGGCTCTTGTGACCGGCTGATTGTACGCAACTATCGCCAGCACTTCAAGCGAGGAGTTTGAAAGTCCGCCGCCCGAGCGCATACCGAGCGCCTGCTTTACGTACGACTCGTATTCTTCCTTTGTGCAAAGCTGACACGCATCGTCGAACATCACAAGCTGTATGCCGCGATCCTCGTATTTTTCGCTCTCATCCTCGAGGATCGCCTTTATCTGACCCACCTCAAGCTCGAGCACGTCCGCAAGCTTGTCGTAATCGACCGGATAGCCTGCGGCAAAAAGTATCGCCTCAAGTATCTTTTTAGCTTTTTCTATCTTCATTCTGCCATCCTTCTTCTCGTATGTTCACGATTTAAGATAAGTATGATATCCCCGTCCTCCTGCTCACGCAGCAGCACTCGTTGGGCGCGCACAAGCTCGAGCACCGCCGAAAAGGATGCCACAAGCTCCGAGCGGCTGCCGTTCGCGAGCATCAGCTTCTCAAAGCTCGTCTCGCCGCGGCGCAGGAGCGTGCGCATTATCCACAGCACCTTCTCGGATACCGGGACTATCCTTGTGCGGAGCAGTCTGCCTATCGCGTTCTCCGATTCCTTTGCAAGCCTCGGCGCATCTCTGTTGCGCGAGAGGATCCTGCCCATCGCCTGGCTTAAAAGGTCGATCGCAAGATCGGTCGGAGGATCGAGCGTCTTATCGAGCACGTCCGGCTCCTTAATTATTCTTCCGGCAAACTGCTGATACTGCTCGCCGAGATATACCGCCGCCTGCTTTGCGCGCTGATACTCGACTAGAGCCTCGGCGAGTGCCAGACGTGGATCCTCCTCCGGCTCGTCGCTTTGCGGCTTCGGCAGGAGCATACGGCTCTTTATCAGCATAAGCTCGGATGCCATTACTATAAATTCTCCGGCAACGTCCATGTTCATATCGTGCATACGCTCGATATATTCCATATACTGCTCAAGTATCAGAGAAATCGGTATATCGTACACGTCCACCTTGTTTTTGGATATAAGAGAGAGCAACAGATCAAGCGGTCCCTCGAACACCTCCAGCTTATACTGCGGAGCATCCATACTAATTCCTCCTTTACCTGAAAAATCACTTAAAAATACTTTTCCGTCAGATGAACGGAATAAATCCTATGATAAAATCAAATCCCCTGTATATCCAACCTACCAGATAGGACAGCGGTACCGTCAGAACTCCCGTTGCCATAAGGACTATGACTGCGATATAGATATATCGCTCGTACTGCATTATCTTGAAGTACAGTCTGTCCGGCAGGAAAAGAAAGGCGAGCCGCGAGCCGTCAAGCGGCGGTATCGGCAGCATATTAAATACCGCAAGGCTTATATTCAGCACGGCAAATATCGAAAAGAGCTGCAAAATACACCACTCGATATTATAAGCAAAAACGGTGGACACCGGGCCTATCGCAATTATCACGGCACGGGCGAATCTGTAAAGAAAAACTCCGATAAAGCCGAGAAGCAGATTCGATACCGGGCCTGCAAAAGAGGTCAGCGCCATATCACGGCGCGGATTCTTGAAATTACGAGCGTTTACCGGCACCGGCTTTGCCCAACCGAAGCGGAAGAGCAGCATACATATCGCACCGATGGGGTCGAGATGCTTCGCCGGATTCAAGGTTATCCTGCCGAGGTTGCGCGCCGTCGAATCTCCGAGCCGATACGCGATGTATGCGTGTGCGCTTTCGTGAACGCAGAGCGCTATAAGTATAACGGGTATCCGAAGCAGATACTCCGGAAGGTTGTTCATAACAGACGATATCATAAGCACACCCCTTTTTGTATGCCGAGGTTTTTTGCGCCGACGGCGCAACGATCAAATGCCACCGCTCGGTGGCGGCAGCCTCATCCGATAAAATCGAATATCTTTTTCCAGACCTCGTCCTTACCCTCTTTTTTCAGCGAGGAGAACGGGATAACGTCAGCTCCGAGCTTGGACAGCTCACCGAGCGCTATCTCGCGATCGGTTTTGTTAAGCTTGTCCGCCTTTGTCGCAACGATAAAGTAGGGCATCTCCGATGCCTCCAGCCAATCGAGCATCATAAGGTCGTCCACGGTCGGACCTGCCTTCATGTCGATGAGCTGTATAACTATCCTCTGCTCTCCGATGCACGACTGCAGGTATGAGTCTGTAAGCACCGAGAAGCGCTTCTTGTCCGCCGGGGTACGCTTCGCGTATCCGTAGCCGGGGAGGTCTACAAAGTAAAGCTTTTTGTCTATATTGTAAAAGTTGACCGTTATCGTTTTTCCGGGAGCCGAGCTTACGCGCGCAAGCGCTTTGCGCCCGAGCAGGGTATTGATTATCGAGCTTTTTCCGACGTTCGAGCGTCCCGAAAATATAACGCACGGCGCATGAGTTGACGGAAACTGTGAGCTGTGCCCTGCCGTCATCTCGAGCTGTATGTTGTTAAGATTAAGTTTCATCTTCCGTCTCCGATAATAAGAGCCTCTTTTATGACGTCGTCAGCCGTCGAGCAGGGCACGAAGGTAAGATTTTCGCGAACGAGCGGATCTATCTCCTCAAGATCGCGCATATTGTCCTTCGGGATAAGCACCTTTTTCGCTCCGGCAAGGTACGCCGCCATCGTTTTTTCCTTAAGTCCTCCGATCGCGAGCACCCGTCCGCGGAGGGTTATCTCGCCCGTCATCGCGATATCGCGGTGCACCGGATATCCGCCGAGCTCGCTCGCTATCGCGGTTATCATTGTAACACCGGCGGAGGGACCGTCCTTCGGTACCGCACCCTCGGGCACGTGTATGTGAAGATCCTTTGTTTTGTAGAAATCCGGGTCGATGCCGAGCTGTACGGCGTGCGCCCTTATATAGCTTACGGCTGCCTTTGCCGACTCCTTCATAACGTCACCGAGCGAGCCGGTTATCTCCAGCTTACCCGTTCCGGGCAGAGCCGCCGCCTCGATGCGGAGCATATCTCCGCCGACCTCGGTATAGGCGAGTCCGTTTACAACGCCGATCTCGTTCTGCTCGAATATGCTGTCGGGCAGCACCTTGCGTACTCCGAGATATCGTGATACATCGTCGTGGCCGACGGTAAAGCTCTTGCCCTCGCCTTCGACAACGCGGCGCGCCACCTTGCGGCACACGGCGGAGAGCTCACGCTCGAGTCCGCGCACACCTGCCTCGCGCGTGTAGTAGTCGATTATCTCAAAAACGGCGTCGTCGCTTATCTTCAGATTGCGGCGAGAGAGTCCA
>CAZSUR010000007.1:0-585 GCA_964610075.1 uncultured Lachnospiraceae bacterium | reverse complement strand
CTGCTTCGGTATAAGATACTGCTTCGCTATCGCCAGCTTTTCGTGTCGGGTATATATCTTCAGCTCGATAAGCTCCATGCGGTCGAGAAGCGGACGCGGTATCGTATCGACCGTGTTTGCGGTGCAAACGAACACGCACTCGCTTAAATCCACCGGCATCTCGAGAAAATGATCGCGGAAGCTCTTGTTCTGCTCGCCGTCAAGCACCTCGAGCAGAGCCGACGCCGGATCTCCGTGAGCATCGTGCGTCAGCTTATCTATCTCGTCAAGCAGTATAAGCGGATTCATCGAGCCGGCTTGCTTTAACGCGTTTATTATTCTTCCGGGCATCGAGCCGACGTAGGTCTTTCGATGTCCGCGGATGTCCGCCTCGTCGCGCACGCCCCCGAGAGACACGCGCACGTATTTTTTGCCCATAGCTGCGGCAAGCGACGCGGCTATCGACGTTTTTCCCGTTCCGGGAGGGCCTACAAGGCAGAGTATCTGATTTTTCAGCTCCGGATTCAGCTTTTTGACGGCTATATACTCGAGTATACGCTCCTTTACCTTTTCAAGACCGTAGTGATCCCTCTCAAGGCGTCGCTC
>CAZSUR010000006.1:0-26696 GCA_964610075.1 uncultured Lachnospiraceae bacterium | reverse complement strand
GTTATGTGCGAAAAGCCGATGGCAATTAACTCTGTCGAGGCAAAGAAGATGCTCGACGCTTCCAAGCGCACAGGCAAGCTTCTGACTATCGGTTATCAGAACCGTCATTCCGCTGCTGCTCTCTACACCAAGCAGGAAGCAGACGAGGGAACGTTCGGAGATATGTACTACGGTAAGGCATACGCTATCCGCCGTCGCGCGGTTCCCACATGGGGCGTTTTCCTTAACGAAGAAGAGCAGGGCGGCGGTCCCCTTATCGATATCGGAACCCACGCACTTGACCTCACACTTTGGACAATGAACAACTACAAGCCCAAATATTGCGTAGGTACTACATACCACAAGCTTAACAACCAGACCAACACCGCAAACACTTGGGGTGACTGGGATCCCGCGAAGTTCACGGTTGAGGATTCCGCATTCGGTTTCGTTGTTATGGAGAATGGTGCAACCATATACCTCCAGTCCTCTTGGGCGCTTAACCAGCTCCATCCCGTTGAGGCAAGCTTCAGCATCTGCGGAACTCTCGGTGGTGTTGATACAAGAAACGGCGTTGTGATGAACGGCGTTCGCAACGGACGTATGTACGAGACAAAGGTTGACCTCAATGCCGGCGGCGTTGCTTTCTATTCCGGAAGCGGAAGCGGAAGACCCGAGGACAGAGAAGCAAGACTTTGGATCGATGCTGTTAAGAACAACTCTACGCCTTTTGTAAAGCCTGAGGAAGCAATAGTTGTAACACAGATTCTTGAAGGAATTTATACTTCAGCTAAGACCGGAGATATATTCAAATTCTGAGAGGAGAGCATTACAAAATGAAATTAGGCGTATTAGCTAATTTATACGGCGACAAGACACTTGACGAAACGCTTGCGAAGCTTAAATCGCTCGGCGTTGAGTCGGTTGAGCTCGGAGCCGGAGGCTACCCCGGAAAGGCTCAGTGCAATCCCGAGGTGCTTCTCGCGGATCACGACGAATTCTGCCGTTTTAATGCAACGATAAAGAAGTACGACATGGATATATGCGCACTTGCGGCTCACGGTAACCCCGTTCACCCGAACAAGGAGACCGCCGCAATGTACGATAAGGATTTCAAAAACGCTGTTCTGCTTGCAGAAAAGCTCGGAATCGACACCATCGTTACCTTCTCCGGCTGCCCCGGAGATTGGGAGGGTGCAAAGAATCCGAACTGGGTAACCTGCGCTTGGCCGGAGGATTATCTTGAGATCCTTGATTATCAGTGGAACGAGGTGCTCATTCCTTATTGGAAGGAGACCGTTAAGTTCGCGAATGCACACGGAGTTACAAAGATAGCTCTCGAGATGCATCCCGGCTTCTGCGTATACAATCCTGAGACGCTGCTCAAGCTGCGTGCTGCCGTCGGTGACACGATCGGCGCAAACTTCGACCCCTCCCACCTTGTATGGCAGGGCATAGATCCGGTTGCAGCTATCAGAGCGCTTGAGGGTGCTATCTATCACGTACACGCAAAGGATACGAAGATAGATCCCTACAATACTGCAAAGTTCGGTGTGCTTGATACAAAGCACTACGGCGACGAGATACATCGCAGCTGGGTATTCCGTGCTATCGGATACGGCAACGACGCGACTTATTGGCGTGACCTCGTAAGCAATCTTCGTCTTGTCGGATATGACAAGGTCATGTCCATCGAGCATGAGGATAGCCTTATGAGCATTGACGAGGGACTTGAAAAAGCGGTTAATTTCCTTCGTGACATAATAATCAAAGAGCCTAAACCCACAACCATGGCTTGGGCGTAATTTGCAGTTGTTTGATATGGAAAGGGATTTGTTCCTGATGTAAGACTGATGCTTCGGGAGGATGAGTTATATTTTCTTATTCTTCCCGAAGCATTAAATGTGCGCGGAGAACGCGCCTTTCATCGGAGCAAAATATATTCATTATGAAAAAGAATTTAGTTGTAATAGGCAACGGCGGAATGGGACATTGGCATTGTGCCTATGCCAAGGACAGCGATGTTGTTAATCTGCTTGGAATATACGATATAAAGGAAGAGCGCCGTGAGGCGGCAAGAGAAGCCGGCATATTTGCGTACGACACGCTTGAGGCTGTACTGAACGACGAGAGAGTAGATCTTGTTACAATAGCTACGCCGAACGACGTGCACAGAGAGCTTGTTATCGCCGCGCTTGAGGCAGGCAAGAACGTTATCTGCGAGAAGCCGGTAGCGCTCAGCACCGAGGACCTTGACGCGATGATCGCGGCATCCGAAAAGGCGGGAAAGCTTTTCACCGTGCATCAGAATCGCCGTTGGGATACAGATTTTCTTCTGGCGAAAAAGGTTTCGTACAGCGACGTGCTCGGCCCCGTTTTCTGCGTGGAGTCGAGAGTTCACGGCTCGCGCGGCATTCCGGGTGACTGGAGATGCCTTAAGGCATACGGAGGCGGAATGGTATACGACTGGGGAGTTCACCTCCTTGACCAGGCGCTTCAGTTCACCGACGCAAAGGTAGTATCGGTATATGCTCATCTCGAGGATATCACCGGAGCCGAGGTTGACGACGGTTGCAAGATAGATCTTCAGTTCGACAACTGACTTTACTATCACGTAGAGGTCGGAACGAACAATTATATAAATCTGCCGCGCTTCTACATCCTCGGTAAGGACGGAACCGGAATTATAAAGGATTGGGATTCTCCCTGCGATGTAGTTACCTGCCATCAGTGGCACGAGGACGACGTTGTTCCGATAAAAGCATCGAACGGTTTGACCAAAACGATGGCTCCGCGCGATGAAAAGACGATAACCACCACATCTGTACCGCAGGAGCCTGCGGACGTGCACGATTTCTATCGCAACGTCTGCCGCGCTATCGACGGAAAGGAAACTCAGATAGTTACACACGCTCAGATGCGCCGTGTTATCAAGCTTATCGAGACTGTATTCGAGAGTGCTGAAAAGGGCGAGGTAATCCATACGAGCCTTTGATGCGCCGCATGATATTATAACGCTTATACCAATCTCCCGAGCTTTTGCTCGGGAGATTTTTGCGTGGTGCGGGCGGTGCCGGCGTGTATCGCGGCGTGAGGTGTACGGCGAGGATTCGGCGCAAAACGTTTGATGATTAACTTAGGACCCGCGACGCGAGGTGCCGGAATACGGCGGCGAGCTTGGAAGGGGACAAAGCGCGGTTACGGATTGTAAGATGAGCCGGAAAAATCTGCTGCGCAGCAGCTTGCAAAGTGCTCCGAGAGATAATTTGCAAAATGCGCTTCGCACCGTGACGGCGCGGTCGCTTTACTATGGCTTCAGGTTATTCTTTCGATGGGATCGGCTACTGTCGGAGCATATATTCCGTTCGCGGAGCCATGAGCTTGCGCGCCGGCGTTGACTTGCATCGGATCATGTGCTAAAATGATTGGGACGCGAGAGACTGTTGCATAAGCGAAGCTGTATGATAGACGGCACTTTGTCATAAAAAACGGTACGTCGCTTGCTGCAAGCTCGCGATAAATCTTGTCACTCGGATTTTTCTTGGAGAATTTTAAGGTGGATATTTTTGCTTTTATTTTGATATGTATAATAATCGTTTGCGCAGGGGCGCTCCTTGCTCGAGCTGTGCGCCGCAAAATCAGGCGGCAGCGTACGGTATCTGTGAGCGAGCTGCTATTTCGCGATGCGCGGAGTGTGGGCGGCGGCGCCGAAACGGAGGCGTTCTACCGTGGCAAAACGGTGCTCGTTACGGGTGGCGGAGGCTCTATCGGCTCCGAGATATGCCGCCGTATGGCGGAATTTCGCCCAAAGGCGATAATCATCGTCGATATTTATGAAAATAACGCCTACGAGCTGAAAAGGCAGCTCGGTAATGTGTGCGGCGACGAGGTCGAGATCCGGGTATGCATAGCATCGGTGCGCGATCGCGACAGCATAGACATGATATTTGATAAGTACCGTCCGAGCATTGTATTTCACGCGGCAGCGCACAAGCACGTGCCGCTAATGGAGGACGCTCCGCGTGAGGCGGTGAAGAACAACGCGCTCGGAACGCTGAACGTAGCCGATGCCGCCGAAAGATACCGGGTAGAGCGATTTATCCTCATTTCAACCGACAAGGCGGTGAATCCCACCGGAATAATGGGCGCATCGAAGCGTGTGTGTGAGATGATAGTGCAGAGCAGAAGCTCGGATGCTACCATATTCTCCTCGGTGCGCTTCGGAAACGTTCTCGGCTCTGCCGGAAGCGTCGTTCCGCTGTTTCGCGAGCAGATAGAGGCAGGAGGGCCGGTTACCGTCACCGATCGGCGTATCACTCGATATTTTATGACCGTCACCGAGGCGGCGGAGCTTGTGCTTGAGGCAGGACACATAGCGCAGGGAGGTGACGTGCTCGTGCTCGATATGGGCGAGCCGGTGCGTGTGATAGAGCTGGCGGAGCGCTTAATAAAGCTCTCGGGCTTGCGCCCGTACCGCGATATCGCCATAGAGGAGATAGGGCTGCGCCCGGGTGAAAAGCTGTATGAGGAGCCGCTCGTTGACAAAAGCAGACACGAGCGCACCGAAAACGGACTTATATTCAGAGAGCGCGGCGAGGCATTATCGCGCGAGAAGATGGACGGGATCATCTCCGAGCTTGAACTGGCGCTCGATGCAAGAGATGATGCGGCGATCTTCGCCGCGATGGAAAAAGCGGTGCCGACCTTCTCACACAAGGAAAACAAAGCATGAAAAAAAGCAAGGACGATGTGTCCTTGCTTTTTTGTATAAGTGATATAAGTCGGTTTTTGCCCTGCGCCGGGATGCTTTGCTGCGCCGTGCAACTAGCGATGAAGCGGCTTTTGCTATGGCGCGCCGCTGTTGTATAGCGGAGCCGGCGCAGTAGCGTGCAACTGTGTCTGTGCACATGGCACGTTTTAAGCACGACGTTAGCGGCAGAGCCGCGTTTGACCGGAGGTGCGAGTTTTGTCGTAAACGCATATGTTTCAGCGTACGCGCTTCGCCTCGCTTCTGCGCGGCAGCCGTTGCCTCCGAGCTTCACCTCTGAGCGAGGGTTATACTTTTTTCCATGTCCTTCTTGCAAACAGAAGCAGCACCGGCAGGATCTCGAGTCTGCCGAGCAGCATCGTGAAGGTGAGCACTATCTTTGAGAAATAGCTGAACGAAGCGAAGTTCACGTACGGGCCGACCGCTTCAAATGCAGGGCCAACGTTTGATATGCAGGCCAGCACCGCCGAAAAATTCGTGAAGAAACCGTGCTTTACGGTATACGTTCCGGCATCGGATACCACGCTTACCGCCTGGTTATTTACCGGGTCGAAGGAGAGCAGGAACAGTATGAAAACGAACAGAAACGCATAGAGCGTTATATATGCGAACACGTCGTTTATCGTCTTTTGCTCAAGCGTCTTGCCCTCGAGCTTCGCCTTCGGTACGTAGCGCGGATTTATAAGCTTTCGTATGTTTATATACGAGCCTTTCATCGCTATCATTATACGCGACAACTTTATTCCTCCGGCGGTGGAGCCTGCCATACCTCCGATGAACATAAGCACTATAAGGGTTGTTTTGGCAAGCATCGGCCATACGGCATAGTCGGTCGTCGTAAATCCCGCCGTCGTCATAAGTGACGACACCTGGAAAAGCGAGTGGCGGAAGGTCTCCTCAAGCGTGTACGTTTGAGGAAACGACTCGAAACGCCCGATAAGGCTTAAAAACACGAAGCCTACCGCGGTTCCTGTTATGATGAAATAGGTGCGAAGCTCCTCGCTTCGGAAAGCATCTCTTATCTTTCCGATAAGCAACAGATAGTAAAGACTGAAGTTGCAGCCGAACAGTATAAGGAATATGGATATTACGTACTGCGAGAAGGGATTGAACAGCTCCATGCTTCCGGGAATGAAGCCGAAGCCTCCAGTTCCGGCGCAGCCGAAGGAGGTGAGCAGGCTGAAAAAGAGCTGATCGTTTTCATATCCGGCTATCGGCTTGTCAAGCATAAGAATGATGACCTCGAGCACGGTCAAGCCAAGGTAGATGAGGTAAAGTATCCTTGTCGTTACCTTCATCTTGGAAACGATCTTTCCGACCTGCGGGCCCGGGCTTTCGGCGCGGAGCAGATGCATCGACGAGCCGTCGTTGCTCTCCGGTATGAATATCAGTACGAAAACAAGTATGCCCATTCCGCCAATCCAGTGGGAGAAGCTCCGCCAGAAAAGGGTAGAGCGCGTGACCGTCGTTATATCTACGATGATGCTCGAGCCGGTGGTTGTAAATCCGGACATTATCTCAAAGCAGGCGTCGATATAGTTCGGTATATCACGGTTTATGACAAACGGGATCGCGCCGAAAAGGGTCATTACTATCCACACCATAGCGGTGAGGGCAAAGCCCTCCTTTTGATATATGTGAGTTCTCTGCGGCTTCGGTATCTGAAGTAGAAACCCGAGCGCGACTAACGCGATTATAGGAACGAGAAACGCGAGAACGTTTGTAAATCCCTCTCTGTAAATAAGGCTGACCGCGATAGGGGCAAGCATAAGTATGCCCTCCATTATCATGATCTTGCCTAAAATTCTGCCTAATCTTTTGTAGTCCATAATCCACCTTATTCGAACACGTCGTTAAGATCGTCAAAGTTTTTGTGGGTCGTTACGACCACAACGTTATCGCCGAGCTTGATCTCCGAATTACCGTTGGGGATGATTATCTCGTTCTGGCGTATTATGCAGGTGACGAGACAATTCTTTTTTATATTAAGCTCGCGGAGCGGCTTGTCGTAATAGGACTCCTGGCGTCTTGCTGCAAACTCGAGCGCCTCGACGCGGTTGTTTACGAGCTGATACATTGTCAGCACGTTACTTCCTACCGTATTCGCAAGTGCGCGTATGTAGCTTATTATCCTGCCTGCGACGATGTGCTTGGGAGAGACATTGTTCTGGATGCCGAGCTCGTCGAGCATTCCGTAAAGATCGTCGCTCTTTATCTGGGTTATTGTCTTTTTGACATTCTTTTTGTTCGCGAACATGGAGACTATCATGTTTTCCTCGTCGATGTCGGTAAGAGCTACGAAGGCGTCCATCGCCTCGATGCCCTCCTCGATCAGCACGTCGTGCTGCGTTCCGTTGCCGCATATGACGGTGACGTTCGGGAGGAACTCCGCAAGCTCCTCGGCGTTGGCGGGGTCGGTCTCGAGCAGCTTTACGTCGTATTTTTTGCGCGAGAGCGAATCGGCGAGATAATATCCTATTCTTCCGCCGCCGACGATCATGATGTTTTTAAGGGGCGAGAGAACGAGGTTTGCCTCTGCAAGGAAATCTCCGAGCGCGCGAGCATCCGAGGTGAAGTGTATCTTATCTCCCTCCTCGATGCAGAAGTTACCGTCGGGGATTATCACCTCGTCTCCTCGCTGTACGGCGCAGATGAGCACGGTGGTCTTAAACTTCTTGCCGAGCGAGTGGAGCGTTTCTCCGATAAGTCGGCAGCCCTTTGTTGCAACTATCTCAACGAGCGAGACTCTGCCCTTTGCAAAATGCTCGATCTGTGCGACCGACGGGAGGTTGATTATGTTGAATATCTCGTGTGCCATCTCTCTCTCGGGGTTTACTATCATGGCGATGCCGAGATCATCCTTCATCTTCATTATCTGCTCTCTGTAATCGGGATTGCGGACGCGTGCGATGGTATTCTTTACGCCTATCTTCTTTGCAACAAGGCAGGCGAATACGTTCAGCTCGTCGCTGTTCGTGAGCACTATCGCGAGATCCGCATCCTTCATTCCGGCTTCCATCTGAATGTCGAGGCAGGCGCCGTTTCCGACAACTCCGAAAACGTCGTATTTTTCGATGAGGCTTTCTATCTTCGCCTTATCCTCGTCGATTATGGTTATTGTATGCTTTTCGCCGGAAAGATTCTGAAGAATGGTCTTGCCGATCGTTCCAAGTCCGATGATGACAATTTTCACAATGAGATACATCCTTTCGTATGATAACGTCGCGCGTTGGCGCGTAATACGTGCCGAAAAGGCACATTTCGGGTGAGCGGAGCAAATGCCGCCCCCTTTCGTTAATTATAGCACTTTTTTATTTAATAGCAAGAGCAAAAACACAAAAGAGGGGGATAAAAATGCCGTTTTTTCTACATTTTTTAATATATTCTGTATATTTTGCCTCCGATCTTATAAAAAACGCACAAGCCGACACCCGTATGCTCGAAAAAACGGGGTGCGGCTTGTGCTCCGGCGAAAACATCGTTCGATTTTTACGGTGAGACCGAGGCTATATTACAACTATTTTTTTCAGCGAGTCGGCGGCTATATTATGACTGCTTTTGCGGTACGGTTGCGCCTATATTATGACTATCGGCTTTATGAGGTCGCGTGGCTTGTCCTTCATCAGCATAAGCGCTTCCTCGACCGACTCAAGTCCATGAAAACGGTGGGTCACCAACCGCTCGGGATGCAGTCTGCCGACGCGCACGAGTGCTGCCAGCTTCTCAAGTCGGAGCCTGCCGCCGGGCATGAGCCCTCCGCGTATCTGCTTGTGTCCCATGCCGCACCCCCACTCGGCGCGCGGTATCCGCACAAAATCTCCCTCTCCGAGATAGTTCACGTTGCCGATTATCCCACCCGGGCGGAGCATCCGTACAGCCTGCAAGAAGGTGTCTCCGTCGCCTCCCGCGACGATCACGCGATCGACTCCGCGACCGCCCGTTGCATCAAGCACCTGCTCTGCGATATCGCCGTCCTTGTAGTTTATTATGCGAGTCGCGCCAAGCTCAAGCGCCAGCTCTGCACAGCAGCTTCGCGAGCCGACGGCGTAGATATCGGCTCCGCCGCGCAGTGCGGCTGCGGCGACCGACATAAGCCCGACGGGACCGATACCTATCACGGCAACGCTGTCACCGAAGCGGACGTCGGCAAGCTCCGCTCCGTGAAAGCCGGTCGGCACCATATCCGCGAGCATACAGGCGGCGGAGATATCCATGCCGTCCGGCAGATGCGCGAGATTTCCGTCCGCGTCGTTTACGTGAAAATATTCTGCGAACACTCCGTCCTTGAAGTTTGAAAATTTCCAACCGGAGAGCATACCGCCCGAGTGCATCGGGTATCCTCCCTGCGCTTCAAGCGAGCTCCAATCGGGGGTTATCGCGGCGCAGAGGACGCGATCTCCCGGACGGAAATCGCGTACCTCCGAGCCTACCGCCACCACCTCGCCCACAGCCTCGTGCCCGAGTATCATATCATGTCGCGCGCCGAGTGCTCCCGACCACACCGTGTGAACGTCGGAGGTGCAGGGCGCGAGCGCTATCGGCCGGCATACGGCGTCTCGTACGCCGCATACCGGCTTATCCTTTTCTATCCATCCGGTTCTGCCTATACCAAGCATTGCAAAGCCTTTCAAATTAAGCTTCCTCCTTTTATCCTGCTTTTGATATAGTTATTGTACAAAAATCCGAGCTTTATTTACGCCGACAGAAAAATTGCGTATTTTAAACGATTTTTTTGCAATTTAACAAAACTCAAACATTTCTCAAACCTTTCTTTAACACGGCGCGGGTATTATAAGAGTACAAAATACGAAAGAGGTAAAATATCATGTACAACAACAATACTGAATATTCGGTTCGCAAGATAAGAGATCAATATATCAAAAAGGAGAGCACAGATCTCGATCGTCTCAAAAAGCTTGACCGCAAGGTAAAGACTCCGGCAAACTGCTTCGCTTATATATTCGGCTCGATATCGGCTCTGGTGATGGGCTTCGGCATGAGCCTTGTTATGACCGACATAGGTGTGTTCCTCGGAGCTGCCGAGACGATGATCCCCGGGATCGTAATAGGCGTTATCGGTATGCTTCTGGCGGCACTCAACTACCCGATATACAAGGCGATGCTCGGTGCGCGCCGCAGAAGATATGCCGGCGAGATAATAGCTCTCAGCGGAAAAATAATGAATAAATAAGGAGATGTGGGATCATGTTTGATTTTTTCAAGAACGCATTCAAGGATATGAAGAAGTCGGCTGCGGCTCAGCATGAGGTGGATAAGGCTAAATTCGAGGCTGTCAAGGCGGAAAGCCGTGCAAGCTTCGAGGAAAACAGATGGTACAACACGCTCGAGCGTGCAAAGGCGGATGCTCGTGAGTCGTTAAACGAAGCCGGAAGCGTTATCTCCTCGCGCAAGGATGAGATGGAGCGCCTGCACGAGGAGGAGCTCGCACTTGCAAACGAGAGAATAGAGGCAGCAAACGAAAGGATAGAAGCGGCAAAAAGGCGTGACTGAGAAGCGCTCCGCTCTCGGCGGCAAAGAGCTTCCGACAGCCGGAAGCTGTAAAATGAGGCGAGTGTGCGGAGGAGAGCCCGAGGTGAGGTGCTTGATGCTGCCTCTCGCCGCATCGCATCGTCTCTCACCGCATTGCGTCGGCTCACTGCATCGGCAGACCTCTCGCGCGGTATTGCCATGCGCGAAGCGCGCATCCGCTCGATGAGGCGATTTTACCCGAAGCTGCAGCTGAATTTATCCAAAATGCGAAAACGCAAACAAAACTTTAACATTTGTGTGTTATAATAGGATATAATGAAGCAGTAGATTCGGAGGATATCATGTTAAAGATATTGGTTGTGGAGGATGATCGCGAGCTGAACCGCACCGTTTGCACCTTTCTTTCGGGCAACGGCTATGAGGCGGTCGGCTGCCTTTGTGCGGACGAGGCGTACGATGCGTTGTATGAGGGTACGTTCGATCTTATAATATCCGATGTTATGATGCCGGGTGACGACGGCTTTGAGTTTGCCGGAAACGTAAGGGACACCGATAAGGAGATCCCGATACTGTTTATGACGGCGCGCGACGATATGGCGTCAAAGCAGAGAGGCTTTAGGCTCGGGGTGGACGACTATATGGTTAAACCGATCGAGCTTGACGAGCTGCTGCTGCGCATCGGAGCGCTCCTGCGTCGCGCGGGTATTGTCGCGTCGAAAAAGCTTACGATAGGCAGCTTTACAATGGATGCGGACGAGCATACTGCATACCTCGGAGACGAGGAGATAAGCCTGACCAATCGCGAGTTCTCCATTCTGTACAAGCTTTTAAGCTATCCAAAGAAGACCTTCACACGCACACAGCTTATGGATGAATTCTGGGATTCCGATACCGAGACCACTCCGCGCGCGGTTGACGTGTATATGACAAAGCTCCGCTCGAAGCTTGCCGGATGCGAGGATCTCGAGCTTAAAACGGTGCACGGACTTGGATATAAGGCGGTAATAAAATGAGGAAGGATAAGCTTCAAAGCAGATTTCTCGGCGCGGTCTGGCGATATGTCTGCTTCTTTCTGCTGGTAGCCTTCGTTACCTCCTGCTGTATGTCGCTGTTTCTTTCCGCGCTGGCACAGAGCACAGGTATCGTATTTACGGCTGAAAATCTGAACACGGCGGCAAAGCTGACCTTTGCGAACGTTTTTCTTATCAGCCTTATCTTCTCGATTATCGATGCGATACGCAGAAAATATACGGTGGATCGCCCCGTTAAAAGGATAGTCGAGGGTGCGGAGAAGATAACTCGCGGAGATTTTTCCGCTCGAATAAAGGGATCCGTCGGGCCGCTCGGTGACGATACCTTTGACGAGATCGCGGAATGCTTTAACAAGATGGCACGGGAGCTTGAGGGTGTCGAGACGCTTCGCGAGGACTTCGTTTCGAACGTTTCTCACGAAATGAAAACTCCGCTTGCCGTGATGAACAACTATGGAAAGCTTTTGCAAGCGCCGGAGCTGTCCGACGAGAGCCGCATCGAGTACGCGGAAAAGATCACCGACACGTCACGCAACATGGCGGAGATGATATCGAATATACTCAAGCTGAACCGACTTGAAAATCAGGAGATATTCCCGAAAAACTCCGAGTTTGACCTCGGCGAGCAGCTTTGCGAGAGCCTTTTGCAGTACGAAAACGTCTGGGAGCGCTCCGGCATAAATATAGACGCCGATATCGCCGACGGAGTTATAATAGACGCGGACAGAGAGCTGCTCGGCATCGTCTGGAGCAATCTGCTCTCGAACGCGTTTAAGTTCACCTCATCCGGCGGTACCGTTTCGGTCTCGCTCTCCTTTGACGGCGAATATGCCGAGGTGCGCGTTGCCGACACCGGCTGCGGAATGTCGCCGGAGGTAGGCACTCGCATATTTGAGAAGTTCTATCAGGGGGACAGCTCACGTTCCTCAAAGGGTAACGGGCTCGGACTTTCGCTCGTCCGCCGTATCGCCGATATTTTGCACGCGGATATATCCGTTGAGAGCACGGTGGGTATCGGAACAACCTTTACGGTAAGACTGTCGGCAGGTGCGAGATGAATGTAAAAAAGATCATAAAAGCAGTGCTGTTTCCGCATGTAGCGGTATTGATAATTTCACTTTTTGCCGGAATAGGAGCGCTCGTTTATGCGTTTGTGTTCCTGCGCGAGGACGATCCGCTGCGCATCGCGGCATACGTTATATCCTTTTATATGCTGCTTATCTGGTGCCTGCGCGTGCCGCAGATAATCGCATTTGCAAAGAATTTTAAGCAAACGAACAGATACCTGAGCCGTTGGCTCGGGGATGCGGAGCTTCGGGTGAGAGTGACCCTTTGCGCGAATATGCTCTGGAACGGCGCGTACGGCGTCATGCAGCTCGGGCTTGGTATATATCATGCCTCGGCGTGGTTCTTCTCGCTCGCCCTCTACTATTTTTCGCTCGCCGTGATGCGCGCCATGCTTGCTCGCCACGTCGTGCGCAGACTCGTGGGCGGTAATATACGCCGCGAGCTTCGGCTTTATCGGAGCTGCGGCTGGATATTCCTTATTATGAACTCCGCGCTGTCGGCAATGATATTTTACATGATCCGCGAGGATCGTCTGGTCAGACATCACGAGATAACCACCATCGCGATGGCGGCATATACCTTTACCTCGCTTACCGCCGCCATTGTGAGCTTTATACGGTACAGAAAATACAACAGTCCGGTGCTGTCCGCAACAAAGGGGATATCGCTCGCGGCGTCCTGCGTCTCGACGCTGACCCTTGAGGGGACGATGCTTGCTACCTTCGGAGATGCGAGCATGACGCATCGGGTGCAGCGCATATTTTTGGCGTTAAGCGGCGGCGCCGTCTCGATACTCGTTGTCGCCATGGCGATATTTATGATAATAAACGCCAACCATAGAATGAAAGGGCTTGAAAGTAATGAATAACAACGAAACCTTTAAGATGACATATTCCTCAAAGCAGCAGGAGGAGATAAAGGCGATACGCAGAAAGTACGCCGCGCCCGAGGAGGATAAGATGGAGCAGCTTCGCGCGCTCGATGCGCGCTCCGGAAAGAAAGCGACCGTGGTGTCGGTCGCTATCGGCGTTATCGGAGCGTTGCTTATGGGCTTCGGCATGAGCCTTGTGATGACCGAGCTCGGTGAGCTCGCAGGCAGCCTTGCAATGCCGCTCGGCATTGGCGTGGGAGTCGTTGGGATCGTGCTTTTGGTGCTTGCATATCCGGTTTACAGCCGTATACTCGAGCGCGAGAAGAAAAAGATAGCTCCGCAGATATTAAAGCTCACCGACGAGCTTATGAAATGAAAAAGCTCCGCCGAGAGGGAAGAGGGATCCCATCTCGGCGGATTTGTTTTGTGTGTAGCTTATTAAAGCCTGCTATGCTCGAGAGGCTTTGTGTATCTGCATCTCGGGAAGTTGGAGCAGCCCCAAAAGTCGGTACCGCTTTTTGAATGCCTTAGTACAAAGGTGCCGCCGCATCTCGGGCACGAGTGCTCCGGCTGCGGATTTTTCTTTATTTGTATGGCTTCGACGTGAGCGGCTTTTTCCTGCTCGCTTGCCTGCGTGCAGGGGTACAATTTTTCGTATATCATCGCAATATCGACATCGCTTAATTGTGCCGGCGCGCTTTGGCAGATGTCGGTGACCGCGGATAGAACGCTGTCTCGCTTTATCACTCTGATATCATCGCTTTGAAGCTCTATTTTCTTGAGCGTGCAACGCTCCGAGAAAACTATTACCGAAAAGACGGGATATTGCTCGCCTATAAGCTTTTTTAGGTTGCTTATGTGAGAGCGGTTTTGCATTATCGGATTGTAAAATTGCTCTTTTCGGCTTCTGCCCCTGCCCGTCGGCAGGACTTGACACCAATTTTTGTTTCGTTCATTTCCGAATATCCATCCGCTGTAGTTTTTGCTTTCGAACACGAATAATCCGTTTTGGCTTATCATGATAAGATCTATCTCAGTGGTTTCGCCGCTTGTTTTCGGGATATAGAGATTGAACAGAAATTTAGCGCCCGTGTCTTCGAATTTTCGGAGGTATTTGTAGGTCATATACTCCCCAAGGCTTCCCTTGTTAAAACGAAGTAATATGTATGGCGTTTTCGTTATCAGGTAATAATCGCTTTCCTTGTACCTTTTATTTTCGTACAGAAAGGCTAAAATAAATACGATTATTGATATAAAACCGATGATGATCGGGTATCTGAAAAACGGGTCCGAGAATAGCATGATAAAACCTCCGAGTAAAACAAAATTCAGATTTGCTTTGGGACGCTTGTCCCGAGGAATTATTCAGTCAAGACGCGGCGGAGTTGTTTTGTGTGTTTTACAGTGTCGTGTTTTTTGAAAAGAGAGTTACTGCTTCTATCGCTCCGGTGCGAGGGAACATATCCGCGACCGACACGTTATCCATCTTGTAGCCGAGTCGCAGGAGCTCTGCCGCGTCCCTTGCGAGCGTATCGGGATTGCAGGATATATAGCATATCGTTTTGATACCGCACGAGGCTATCTTTTCGATAAGCTTCTGCGAGCAGCCCTTTCGCGGCGGATCGACTATCACGCAGTCGATGCTGTCGAGCTCGGCTTCCGCAGCATCGGCGCATATGAACTGCGCGTTTGTGATGCCGTTCGCCTCAGCGTTATCGCGCGCGTTTGCTGTAGCCGAGGGGGATATCTCAAGCCCGTACACCGATGCGTTCGCTATCTGCGAAGCGAAATATATCCCGATAGTTCCGGAGCCGCAATACAGATCGGCTAAACGCCGAGGAGAATGCGGCAGCACCCGGCGCAGCGCCTCCTTGTAAAGAAGCTCGGCGCAGTCGTGATTTACCTGATAGAATGAAAGAGGGGATATCTTAAAACGCAGACCGCACAAAACGTCTTCGATAAAGTCTTTTTCGTAGATAATGCGGATGCTGTCCCCGAGGATCACGTTCGTATCGCGGTCGTTCAGGTTTACCGATATGCTGCACACGGCAGGCGACGCCTCGCATAGCATCGATACAAGCTCGGCTTCGTGTGGGAGCTTAGGCTTTCGCGAGACAAGGCATACCATTATCTCCCCCGTGCCGACGGCGATGCGGAGATATACGTGTCGCACCTCCGATACCGAATACTCCTTGATATAGCGCTTTACCGCCTCGAGTATCGGATCGAATGCAGGATTCTGGAGCAGGCAGTCGTCGCACGGTATTATCGTGTGGCTGTGCTTGGCGTAATAGCCTATCTCGCCCGTGGGCGAGACGGGGTACTGCACCTTGTTTCGATATCCGTACGCTCCGGCGTGGAGCACGTCGGGCAGGATTTCGGCGGCAACTCCCGCCTTTGCGAATGCGCTCTTTACGTAGCCCTTTTTCAGCTCGAGCTCGTACTCGTACGACACGTGCCTGAAGGTGCAGCCGCCGCAGCGCGCGGAGGTTTTGCAGTCGGGCTCGACTCGGTGACGGGACGGCGTTATCAGCCTCTCTGTTATCGCAACCGAGTAGTTTTTTGCCGATTTGATTATCCTCGCCTCGAGCACGTCCTCGGTGACTCCGCCGCGGACGAATACGACCTCACCCTCATGGCGCGCCACCCCATAGCCGAGATTGTTTATATCGGTTATCGTTACCGTAATTATATCGTTCTTCTTTATCACTTGTGATCTTCTTCCCTTTAGGATTGTTTTACTGCTTTGCGGAGTTGTACGAGATTATGCGGTTGATCCGCGGCTCGTCCGAGGAGGCGGCGTAGGATACTATTTCGTACAGCTCCGGCACCGCCATATCGCTTCCCATATCGGTGCGGAAGGTGCCGTTGTTGTTCATTATCTTATATGTGACCCTATAAAGGTATACCGTTGATTCGAAATCCAAGCCTGCGTTTTGCTTTTCGCTTGACACAAGCTCTATCTCGATGTCGTACAGCATCTGCATCGTGAACTCGGCCTTTTTCTCGTGGGTCTCGAAATAGCTTTCCTCAAAGAAGCCGTTATAGCCCTCGGCATCGCCGTATATTATCGAGTCGAAGTATCGGACGAGCATGGCTACGTTGTCGCCGTGGAGCTTGTAGTCTCCCTCGGCAATAAGGGTGGATTGACCGCCCTCGGTGTACTTTATATATCTGTTCTTGCCGAGGTATGCCTCATCCTCGAATATATTCTTGTCATAATCGGTTTTGCTGAAAATATATTTCTGCCCCGACGCCGAGTCGTCGGTTGATGCCGGATCTGTAGCAGATGCGTCCGTACGGTCGAGTATCGCCTGCATCGCAAGCGTTGCAACGAATATCGCGGCGACTATACATATTGCCGATAAGGCTCTTTTTTTGTTTTTGGATAGCTTTTTCTTTTTCATCATTTCCTCCGAGCGGCAGGTGTGTTATCAAAGCCTATTTTATCATATGCCGCGGCAAAAGTACACCCCCGATGCAGCTATATGTCGGCGCTATGTGTCGATCCTTGCGCGCTTAGCCTGCGAGTGCTGCATTTGGCGCGGTATATTGTATATTTTTCCGTCCTTTTTAAAGCGCGCGCCCGTCTGCTTGAAGGTGAATGGCACTCCGGCATCCCGACATTGCGAGCGGAGTGAGAGCACCCAATCGTAGTCGCAAATCCTAACTCCCTCTCCCGATTCTCCGCCGGCTGTCAGCGACAGGATCTCGGAGGTGAGATATCGACGCAGGTCTATCTCCTCGAGAAGCGGCTCGCATATTATGGATTTTTTCGCTATCGGCACCGATAAAAATATCGGCAGCCTTCGCTCCGCCTCCTCGCTGTTTTCCACCGTGCAGCATATCTCCACATTCGGGTAGCCGCTTCTCCAATCGGGCGGTATACAATCGAGAAAGCGGTGGATCCGTTTTGTGACGATAAAAAACTCGAGATCGCGGCGCTCGCGTATCATCCGCCACGCTTCGCTGCGCAGCTCGTCCGCGCGCTCGTAGAAAAAATCCGAGGTGAAGCAGGTGAACACGCGGCTCCCGGGCGCTATCTTATATTCGCCGCGGCGATCCCGTTTTATCGGGAGCTCGAAATTCTTGGTCTTGTAAAAATCTCCGCCGCTTTTGTCGTACATCGCATCCCGGCGGTATACGTAGCAGTTTTGGCAGCCTGCGCTGAGCTTCGTGCATCCGTGCCAGGGATTCCATTCGCACATATTTGTGTACCTCTTAAGTATTTTTATCGGTTGTGAAATCAGCGAACGATTCAGGCGCCGCCGGTTACAGCTATCGCTTGAATGCTTTGGCGTTCCGCTGTGATCTCTCGCTTCGCTCAATTATTTGAATTACCCGAGTAATGCACGAGGTGCAATTTATTAGCCGTGAGGCTCAATTCTTGCCGCCGGGCAATAAAATGAGTTTGATCGTTTCTCGATCAAACTCATTTTATCATATATTGCGTAAATAATCAAAACCAAATGCACAAAAAATGCATTTTTGCCGCCTCGCGTTTGCTATAATGCGACAAAACGGAGGATATATCGTTTTGCATATTGCCTTTTGTATAAATATTTGTTATACTTAATACTATGTTTTCTATTTGAGGAAGGGGTATTTTATGGGAAAGTTTGAAAAGGATCTGTCAAAGGGAAGTGTATTTTGGCAGCTTATACTGTTCTCGCGTCCGTTTTTGCTTTCCAACGTGATACAATCGCTTTACGGAGTTGCCGACCTTGTTATCGTTGCGCGCTTTTGCGGCACGGCAAGTATGTCCGGCGTTAATATAGGAAGTCAGATAACCTTTATAGTAACAAATATGGTCATGGGACTGAGCGTCGGAGCTACCGTGCTTATCGGTCAGTACCTCGGCTCGAAGAACAAGAAGGCAATGCAGGATACGATAGGTACGCTTTTCTGCACCCTGCTTATCGCCTCGGTAGTTCTTACGGTGCTTATGCTCGTTTTCAAGGATCCGCTTCTCAACGTCATAAAGACACCGGCAGAGTCCTTTTCGGAGGCGTCCGATTACTTCTTTGTAACGGCTCTCGGCACGCTGTTCATCTTCGGCTATAACGCGCTGAGCGCGGTCATGCGCGGAATGGGCGACAGCAAAAATCCGCTTATCTTCGTGTCTATCGCGTGCGTTGTAAACATAGCTCTCGACCTTGTGCTCGTTGCAAAGTTCAACATGGGCGCAATGGGTGCGGCTATCGCTACCGTTATATCGCAGGCTATAAGTATGATACTCTGCATAATATACCTGAAAAAGAACGATTTTATATTCGATTTCAGCCTGTCCTCCTTTAGGATAAATCCCGAGCAGCTCAAGCTGCTTTTGAAGGTGGGCATACCCACATCGGTACAGAATGTCGCGAGCGGACTTTCATTTCTGTTCCTGACAACGCTCGCAAACTCGCTCGGAGTTACCGCCTCGGCTGCTATCGGAGCTGTCGGAAAGTTCAACGGCTTCGCTATACTTCCTGCGGTTGCGATGAGCTCGTCCATATCCGCTATGAGCGCGCAGAACATAGGCGCGGGAGAGATAGGACGTGCGAAAAAGACCATGTACCTCGGAATGGCTGTCGCGGTATCGATCAGCACGGTCATATTCGTGCTTGTGAAGATGTTCCCGACCTCGGTGCTCAAGATATTCAACGATGATCCGGCGCTTCTTGCAGAGGGCGCGGCGTATATCAAATACTTCTCGCTCGATTATATCGTAGCTCCGATCATGTTCACCCTGAACGGCTTGTTTATCGGTGCCGGGCACACAACCTTCTCGCTTATAAACGGAATTTTGTCCTCCGTGCTTATAAGGATCCCGGTATCGTATCTGTTCGGCATGATGATGCAGATGGGAATGGAAGGCATGGGAATTGCGGCTCCCGTCGCATCCGGAGTTTCGCTTGTTATCGGTGTCGTATACTTCTTTAGCGGCAAGTGGAAGAAGATGGTGGTCGTGCACGACGTCGCGGTTATCGAATAAGCGACACGCTTTTGCCGAAAGGCTTATATATTCTGAAAAATATCTATTGACAAACGGGATAAAAGTGTATATAATATATTCTGTGACATTTTGCAAGCAGTGATGAGGAGAATGAATCGTGATTGTCAATATCAAGCCGTTGCTTGACGGAGAAACAAGTATTATTCCGTTCGAACACAGCTTCGTGCTTGACGAGGACGGTGTGTTCGACGACATTGTTTTTACAGACCCCGTACATCTCAAGGGTGAGATCGTTGGTATGTCGGGCTATATGCTGCTTCGCGTACGTGCGGAGCTTAGCTATAAGACCCAATGTGCCAGATGCCTTAAAGAGCTTGAGAGATCGATAACTGTAGAGTTTGAGAAAAACGTCGCCGCATCTAAGGATATGTCGGAGGAAAACGATGACTATATCATAGTTGAATCGGCAGAGCTTGACCTGGTCGAGCCGCTTGTGGAGCAGTTGTTCCTCGAGCTGCCGTACAAGCATCTGTGCAGTGAGGACTGCCGCGGCTTGTGCTCTCGATGCGGAGCGGATCTTAATCTCGGCAAATGCAGCTGCCCGGAGAAGGAAATCGATCCGAGACTGGCTGTGTTAAAACAGCTCCTTGACTGATTCGGGGAAGCAAAATAATAGTTATAATGAGTACATTGTATTGATAAAAGGAGGTTCTTTTCATGGCAGTACCAAAGAGAAAAACGTCGAAGGCGAGACGCGATAAGAGACGTTCGAACGTCTGGAAGCTGGATGCTCCCGGAATGACCAAGTGCCCTAAGTGTGGGGAGATGGTTTTATCTCACAGAGTTTGCAGAAACTGCGGAACTTACAAGGGCAAGGAAATCATTAAGGCAGAGGCTTAACTTTAATAGAGCATCGAAATTCGGGCGTGTATTTATTTACGCGCCCTAAAATTTTCACAGGGGGATTTTTGTGGTAGAGGTATACGACGTAAAGGCCGGAAGTGCGGCGGACAAAAACGGTATACTGCGCGGCGATTATATCATCAGCGTAAACGGCCATGATATCCAGGATGTGATAGATTACCGCTATTATATTACCGAAAGCAGGATAACCCTTTGCGTGCACCGCGGCCCCGAGCTTTTCGACGTGACTATCGAAAAGGATAAGTACGACGATATCGGGCTTGAGTTTTCGACCTATCTTATGGATGAGAAGAAAAGCTGTCGCAACAAGTGTATATTCTGCTTTATAGATCAGCTTCCGCGCGGAATGCGCGAGCCGCTCTATTTCAAGGACGACGATGCGCGACTCTCATTTCTTATGGGAAACTATATCACTCTCACAAATCTGAGCGAGAGAGATGTTTGTCGCATTATACAGATGAAGCTGTCCCCGATAAATATATCGGTGCACACGATGAATCCGGAGCTTCGCTGCATGATGATGAACAATCGCCATGCGGGAGATGCGCTCGGCATAATCAAAAGATTTGCCGCAGCAGGGATCAAGATGAACGGTCAGATCGTTCTGTGCAAGGGTGTAAACGACGGGGAGGAGCTCGATTTCTCCATGCGTGAGCTGGAGAAGCTGTATCCGTCGGTGCAGAGCGTTTCGATCGTGCCTGCCGGAGTTTCGGCTCACCGCGATAAGCTGTATCCGCTCGAGCCGTACGGCAAAGAGGACAGCGAGGCTGTTATAAAACAGGTGGAGGCGTTCTCCTCCGGCTGCCTTGAACGGCACGGAAGCAGGATATTCTTCTGCTCGGACGAGTGGTTTATAAAGGGCAAGGTGCCGATGCCGAAGGAGAGCTATTACGAGGGCTATCCTCAGCTTGAAAACGGCGTTGGAATGATCCGCTCGATGAAGGCGGAGTTCGACATCGAGTACAAGCATCTCGGGCAATACGACCTCGCCGGCACGAGAAACATCTCGATCGCCACGGGAGCGGCGGCGTACGGCTTTATAAAAAAGCTGACCGAGCTGCTTAAAAAGCGGTGTTATAATCTAAACTGTAATGTGTACAAGATAAAAAACGACTTCTTCGGAGAGAATATTACCGTAGCCGGACTTGTTACCGGGCGTGATCTCTGCCGACAGCTTCGCGGAAAGCCGCTGGGCGACGTGCTGTATCTGCCGTCGGTCATGCTTCGAAGCCAGGGAGACGTATTTCTTGACGATATGACGCCGGCTGAGCTTGAGGAGAGCCTTTCGGTGAAGATCAAATTTATAGATAACGACGGCGCCGAGTTTATCCGGGCACTCCTTGAGAGCCCGAGCAAGGCGCGCAAAAGGTAATTATACAGAACGGGAGGTAGAATGTGAGTAAGCCGATAGTTGCAATAGTAGGACGGCCGAACGTGGGCAAAAGCACCCTCTTTAACAAGCTCGCCGGAAAGCGGATAGCTATCGTTGAGGATATACCGGGTGTAACGCGCGACCGCATATACTATGATATAGAGTGGAACGGCAGAAGCATGATGCTGATAGATACCGGCGGAATCGAGCCGAAGACGGACAGCGTTATATTAAAGCATATGCGTCTTCAGGCGGAGATCGCGGTGGATACCGCCGACGTCATAATATTTATGACCGAGGTCGGAACGGGACTTACCGCAGACGATCGCGAGATAGCCTCCATGCTGCAGAAAAGCGGCAAGCCGGTGGTGCTTGCGGTAAACAAGATAGACCGCGTCGGCGCACCTCCTGCGGAATATTATGAATTCTACGAGCTCGGCTTTGCGGATGATCCGATAGCGCTTTCCTCGCTTCACGGAAGCGGTACCGGTGATCTGCTTGACAAGGTGCTCGAATACTGTCCGCCGGATGACGGCGATACCGATGAAAGAGATTCGGATATACGCGTGGCTGTAATAGGCAAGCCTAACGCAGGAAAGAGCTCGATCATCAACCGTATACTTGGGGAGGACAGACTTATAGTGTCGGATATCCCCGGCACGACGAGAGATGCGATAGATACGCATATCGAAAACGATTTCGGACGCTACACCTTCGTCGATACCGCAGGTATTAGACGCAAGAGTCGTGTGGATGACAAGATAGAGAAGTTCAGCGTGCTCCGCGCAAAGCTCGCGGTAGAGCGCGCCGACGTCTGCCTTATCATGATAGACGCCGCGCAGGGTATTACCGAGCAGGATGAAAAGATAGCCGGTATAGCTCACGAGGCGGGAAAGGCTTCCATCATCGTTGTGAACAAGTGGGATCTTATCGAAAAGGATAATGCCACGGTAAAGGATTTCACGAAAAAGATATACGACTCGCTCTCGTACATGACCTATGCTCCGCTTATCTTCGTGTCCGCCAAGACCGGACAGAGGGTGGATAAGCTGTTCGAGCATATAAACTATGTAAACAATCAGGCGTGTATGCGCATTACCACCGGTATGCTGAACGATGTGCTGAACGACGCGGTCACACGCGTCCAGCCTCCGTCCGACAAGGGAAAGAGACTGAAGATATACTATATGACGCAGTCGGGCATAAAGCCTCCGACATTCGTCATATTCTGTAACAACGCACAGCTCTTTCATTTTTCGTATCAGAGATATATTGAAAACCATATACGCTCTGTCTTCGGCTTTAAGGGAACTCCCGTAAAGCTTATAATAAGACAGCGTGGCGACGAGTCAGGGGAATAAGGGTAATGAGCAGAGAAGAGATAATGTATAAAGGCTTTCTTGGCTATTTTGTCGAGAGGAATCAGTGGAACGTGAGCCTGTGGCTTATCGGATTTGTGGTGTGTGCCGCTCTGGCATATCTGCTCGGAAGCCTTAACTTTGCGCTTATAATATCGAAATACCGCTTCGGCGGAGACGTACGCGAGAGCGGAAGCTCGAACGCCGGTGCGACGAATATGATGCGTACCTACGGCAAGACCGCGGCGATATTCACCTTTTTGGGAGATGCGTCGAAGGCGGCGCTCGCAGCTCTTATCGGAACGCTGATCAACGGGCAATGGGGGGCTGCCGTTGCAGGCTTCTTCTGCATCCTCGGCCACGTGTATCCCTGCTTCTTCGGATTTAAGGGAGGCAAGGGGGTTGTCGTTGCGGCGATAACGGTGCTGTGCATGAATCCTCCCGTATTTGCGGTGCTTCTTATAATATTCATTATAATCGTAGCATCGACGAAGTACATCTCGCTTGGCTCGATAATGTGTATGCTTATGTATCCGGTGCTGCTCTACAACATGGGCGGAGCAAAGGATATACGCGCGGTGTTCGCAATAGCGACCTCGCTGCTTATAATATGGCTGCACAGAGATAATATGGCTCGCCTGCGTGAGGGTAAGGAGAACAAGTTCAGCTTCAAAAAAAGCGTGAAGCCGGATAAAGCAAGGAGCAATAAGTCGGACGAATAAGCTGCCGCCTTTGCTTTTGCCGATATTTTTTATGATATCCTGCGATTATTTTGCACAAAGAAAATTTGATTATGCTATTGCAATTTCATTTTGCTTGTGCTATAATAGCTTGGTATAACGAGTAAGTTAAAAGGAAACGATATATAAACGGAGGTGCCGAAAGATGGCAAAGTGTGATATCTGCGGAAAGGGCGTTACGTTCGGTTTGAACGTTTCCCACTCTAACCGTAAAACAAACAGAACCTGGAAGCCTAACATCAGAAAGGTTAAGGCAGTTGTTAACGGAACAACCAAAACCGTGCATGCTTGCACTCATTGTCTCAGAAACAATAAGGTGCAGAGAGCCGTTTGATTTTTAAAAGGCTTTAAGGCAGACGATCGGGATAAAATGAAAAAAGCAGTATTGACCGACTATCGCGTATCCGGTGATTGTGTCTCAAGGCTTGAGGCCTTGGGTTTTGCCGTGGTACGCTTGCCTTCTTTTAGGGCAATTTCAGAGCCGGTCGCGGCTCACCCGGATATGCTGATATACAAGCTCGACGACCACGGCTCGCGGCTGCTTTTGCACCGCGACTATTATGCCGTGGCTCGGGATGTTCTCGATCCGCTTGGGGTGGAGCTTGTGCTGACAGACGAGCCGATACGCGCCGGATATCCCGACGAGATCCTGCTTAACGCTCTGCGTGTGGGCGGCAAAGTTTACGCAAAGGCGGAGAGTGTATCTACGCACATAGCTTCGACTGCAGATGAGGTAGTCAGCGTAAAGCAGGGGTATGCCGCCTGCTCAGTCGCGCTTCTGCGCGAGGATGCGGCGATAACCGCAGACAAGGGGCTGGGCGCAGCACTCGAGAAGAATGGAGTGAACGTTCTGTACGTGCGCCAAGGTCATATCGAGCTTGACGGCTACGACTACGGCTTCATCGGCGGCTGCGGAGGAAGCCTTGCGCCCGATCTGTATGCGTTCTTCGGTGATATCGAAACGCATCCGGACGGAGCTGACATTCGCGCGTTTGCCGAGCGCTTCGGCGTGCGGATCATGTCGCTTTGCGACCGGCCGCTGCGAGATTTCGGCGGAATGACGGTAATAGAAAAAGCCTGAAAATCATGTGAAATGAATTTCAGGCTTTATTAAAGCATAGATATTTATGCAGGCTTACGCCTCGGCAGCGTCGCTCGGCGCCTCGCTCTCGAGCTTTTCAAGCTCCGCCTCATATGCGTCGATTATCTTGCTTTCAAGCTCCGAGCGGAAGTCGGAGTTTATGGGATGTACGATATCGCGGAAGGTGCCATCGGGGTTTTTGCGGCTCGGCATAACGATAAAAAGCTTGTCCTTTGCGTTTATGACCTTTATGTCGTGAACTGCGAGCTGATTGTCAAAGGTTGCGGAAACGACCGCCTTCATCGGGCTGTTGTCTGTGAAAATCTTTCTTATTTTTATATCTGTTATAAGCATGATCTATTCCTCCGGTTGAAAAGGTTTTATCGTCTTTTATAATGTAATTATAGCGTACGAATGTGAACATAATTTGCACCTAAATTATTTTTTCTATAAACACTTTTTAAATTTTGTATTATGAAAGTGCACAAATTACCGCATATAAAGTATTTTTAATGTGGTATAATGTACAAATATGTCCGAGTATACAATATATTGCGGTTTGTTCAGCCGCGCTCGGATTTTCAGCGATATTTCGTGTGAGGTGGATAAAAATGAGCTCTTTTGCTTCGGCTATCGACAAGGAAAATGATGTGATGCGTGCCCTCGGCACGGTAAAGAGGCTTTTTTTCGTCGGGATCGGAGGGGTAAGTATGTCCTCGCTTGCCGCTGTTGCGAAAAAGGCGGGCTATGACGTTGCCGGAAGCGACAGAAGCCGTTCGGAGACGACCGAAAAGCTCGAGCGTGACGGAATAAAGGTGTTCTACTCGCACTCCTCCGACAACATTTGCGGATACGAGGCGGTTATATACACGGCTGCTGTCAGTCCATCAAATCCGGAGCTTGTGCGCGCGGCAGAGCTTGGGCTGCTCGTGTTCAGCCGTGCGGAATTCCTCGGTGCGCTCATGCTTAAATACAGAAATCGTATCGGAGTTGCCGGTACCCACGGAAAGACAACGACTACAACGATGCTCACCGAGATATTCTCGGCGGCGTCGCGCCGCCCCACGGTAATAAACGGAGCCGTCATGCGCGGCTGCGACTCGGCGTATATATTAGGCGATGACAACGACTTTATCTTCGAGGCGTGCGAATATAAGGACTCCTTCCTTTCCTTCTCGCCTACCGTCGCGGTGATCACCAATATCGAGCTTGACCATGTCGATTATTTCAGCGATATAACGCAGTTTCGCGGCTCGTTTGAGAGGTATATCTCGTACGCGGACACGGCGGTGATGAATTTCGATGATGCACAATCGCTTATTGCGGCGGAGCATTGCGGTGATGCCTGCCATCGGATCGTCAGCTACGCCATCGACAACGGCGAGGCTGAATACAGAGCGGAAAATATAACCTGTGAGGCAGGTGTGACGAGCTTTGAGCTTATGCATCGCTCGGACAGACTTTGCACCGTTTCGCTCGGAGCCCCGGGACGTCACAACGTGATGGATGCGCTCGCTTCGGCGGCGGCAGCACACCTCTGCGGCGTGGCTCCGGAGGATATAGCTGCCGGCCTTGCTTCATTCCACGGCGCAAAGAGAAGGTTTGAATTTCTCGGCAGACTTAACGGAGCCGATGTTTACGAGGATTATGCACACCATCCCTCCGAGATGCGCGCGACGCTCGCGGCGGCAAGGAGCCTGAGCAAAAGGGTGATATGCGTTTTCCAGCCGCATACCTACTCGCGCACGGCTGCGCTCGGGGACGAGATGGCGAAGGCGCTTGAGGCGGCTGATATAGCCGTGCTTGCGGATATTTACGCCGCGAGAGAGACGAACACCTTCGGCATAAGCTCGAGAATGCTTGCGGAGAAGATAAGCGGAGCTCGTTACTTCGATTCGTTTGAGGCGATAGCCGACTATATCTCGGGTGAGTGCGGCGACGGCGACATCATTATAATAATGGGAGCCGGAGATATATCGCGCCTCGGAACGATGCTCGGGCTCGCTTGATGTGCGCTCGGCTTGGGTGCGAGATCTGGTGCGAGCTTGTGCGCGTTGAGGCAGTATCGAGTAAGCG
>CAZSUR010000005.1:24593-28819 GCA_964610075.1 uncultured Lachnospiraceae bacterium | reverse complement strand
ACCGATTCCTTCGTGAGTATAACGAGGGTCGACTGCACTCCGGATCTCAAATACTGCAAGATATATTTTTCCAAGATGGGAACAAAGCACGACGACAAGGACGTAAAGAAGGGACTTGAGAGCGCATCCGGATATATAAGACGCGGACTTGCGACCGGTCTCAATCTGCGTGCAACTCCCGAGCTTAAGTTCATCGTAGACGATTCGATAAAGAACGGAGCGCATATAAACGAGCTGTTAAAGCAGGTCTCGGACGATCTTGACTGATCATGCATAAATCCAAGGCAAAGCAGAAGGGATATAAAAATATGGCTAATTCGGCAACCTTATCCGAAATCGCACAAATGCTGAACGATGCAGACAGAATCGTGTTCTTCTGTCACGCGCATCCGGACGGAGATGCGCTCGGCAGCGCATTCGCCGTAAGCTCGGCAATGCGACGCGCGGGCAAGCGGGCGGTATGTGCCGCCGCAGACGAGCTCCCGGCGCGGCTCGCGTTTATAGCGGACAGAAACAAGCTTTTATCCATGGAGGAGGCGGAGCGCTTCTGCGCAGAGGCGCCGACGCTCACCGTAGCGGTTGACGTCGCAAGCTCGTCTATGCTCGGGGTAAAGCAGGGCAATTTTCCACAGAAGGTGGATATTAAGATAGACCATCACGCGACCGGCGAGGATTTTGCGGAGTACAACCTCACATTTTCCGACGCCGCGGCTACCGGTGAGATAATATACGAGCTGCTCGCAGACGAGCTTGACATCACACCGTCAAGATACGAGGCGACCGCTCTGCTCGCGGCGATAGTTGCGGATACCGGAGGCTTCAGATACTCCAACACCACGCCGCGCACCCACGATATCGCCGCCGATCTTATAGATATCGGAGCCGACAACTACTACGTCACCCACAATCTTTTCGAAAAGCGCACGCGCGGAGAGGTGCACGCTCTTTCCGCGGCATATTCATCGCTGCGCTTCTTTATGGGCGGACGTATCGCCGCGGTCGTGATAACGAATCAGATGAAAAGCGATCTCGACTTCACCGATGACGATCTCGGAGAGGTGAACTCGCTTCCGCGCGAGCTCGACGGAGTTGAGCTCGGGCTGGTGATAAAGCAGAGCACCGATTCTCCGCAGCGCTTCAAGCTCTCGACGAGGAGCGGAGAAAATGTGGATGCCGACACCCTATGTGCCGAATTCGGCGGAGGCGGACACAAGCGTGCCGCCGGAGCGACGATAATCGCCGGCTCGCCGGAGGAGGCGCTGTCAAAGGTGCTGGCGGCAGCCGAAAGGCTCCCGTTTTTCGGACGCGCCTGAGGCGATAGGCGGAGCTTTCCGCACGGCTGTGCCGTGACGGTTCCGATATTTTTCGCCGCATCTGTTTTTGTTGACAAAACAAAAGCGATATGTTAATATTATGTACGATACAGGGCACAGACACGGAGTAGTATCCGACACCCGATGCACAGAGAGCGGTCTTACAAGCTGAAATAGACCGAGATCGAGGACGGAGAAGTCGCCGCCGAGCCCGTGCAGCCGAGCCCCGGATAAAGGGAGGTAAGCCGCACCGCGACCGCGCGTTAAGCGGAAGGCTTTAAAATAAGCCGCACAAGAGCGTGCGAGCATCGCACGAATTTCAGGTGGTACCGCGCCGACAGGCGTCCTGTTTTTACAGGACGCCTTTATTTTTTGCAACATTCTCGGAAAGGATGAAGATAAAATATGAAAAAAGAGCTTTCAAAAACATATTCCCCCTCGGAGATCGAGGACCGCTTGTACGCGGAATGGGAGAAAAAGGGCTATTTTGCACCAAGCGAAAAGGATGACGGCAAGCCCGCCTTTTCGATAGTCATTCCGCCTCCAAACGTAACCGGTCAGCTTCACATGGGCCACGCGCTGAACAATACCCTCCAGGATATTATCGTTCGCACCAAGCGCATGGAGGGCTACCGCACGCTATGGGTGCCCGGAACCGACCACGCAGGCATCGCAACTCAGATCAAGGTCGAGGAGATGCTCCGCAAGGAGAAGGGTCTCACCCGCCACGACGTCGGCAGAGATGAATTCCTCAAGCTCGTATGGGAGTGGAAGGGAAAGTACGGAGACCGCATAATAAAGCAGCTTAAAAAGATCGGCTCGTCCTGCGACTGGAGCCGTGAGCGCTTCACCATGGACGAAAACCTCTGTGCTGCAGTAAAGAAGGTATTCGTATCCCTCTATAACAAGGGACTTATATACCGCGGACTCAGAATAACCAACTGGTGCCCCAACTGCACGACGGCATTAAGCGATGCCGAGGTAGAGCACAAGGAGCTCGACGGCTCCTTCTGGCACATCCGCTATCCGGTTGCCGGAAGCGAGGGCGAATACGTCACGATAGCAACAACAAGACCGGAGACGCTGCTCGGTGATGCCGCGGTAGCAGTTCATCCTGACGATGAAAGATACACTCATCTCGTTGGAAAGATGCTCGTGCTCCCTCTCTGCAACAGAGAGATACCGGTGATAGCCGATGAATACGTCGACCGCACCTTCGGTACCGGCTGCGTTAAGGTCACACCCTGCCACGACCCCAACGACTTCGAGATGGGTCAGCGCCATAACCTCGAGCAGCGCATAATACTCGACGAGAACGCAAATATTTGCGAGGAGGGCCCGTACAAGGGCATGAACCGCTTCGAGGCAAGAAAGGCTATCGTCGCGGGTCTCGACAAGCTCGGACTTCTCGTCAAGACCGAAAAGCACACCCACAACGTCGGACATTGCTACCGTTGCGGTAACGTGATCGAGCCTATCGCCTCAAAGCAGTGGTTCGTCCGTATGCCTCCGCTTGCAAAGCCGGCTATCGACGTCGTAAAGGACGGATTGATAAAGTATATCCCCGATCGCTTTGCGAAGATCTACCTCAACTGGATGGAGAATATCCACGATTGGTGCATCTCGCGTCAGCTCTGGTGGGGTCACCGCATACCGGCATTCTACTGCGACGATTGCGGCGAGATGTTCGTGTCGGAAACCGACGTTACGGTATGCCCGAAGTGCGGCTCGACGCATATGCGACAGGAGGAGGACGTGCTTGACACGTGGTTCTCATCCTCGCTCTGGCCCTTCTCTACGCTCGGCTGGCCGAACGAAACGGAGGATATAAAGGCATTCTATCCCACAAGCGTGCTTGTCACCGCCTACGATATAATCACCTTCTGGGTATCGAAGATGATATTCATGGGAATCGAAAATATCGGAGACGAGAATACGCCCATAGAGCAGAAGATCCCCTTCCCGGACGTATTCATCCATGGACTTGTGCGCGACGCTCAGGGCCGCAAGATGTCGAAATCGCTCGGCAACGGTATAGATCCGCTTGAGGTCATCGACAAGTACGGTGCAGACGCGCTCCGCTTCGCGCTTGCAACCGGAAACTCGCCCGGAAACGATATGCGCTTCTCGGATGAGAAGATAGAGGCGGCGAGAAACTTCAACAACAAGATATGGAACGCAGCTCGCTTCGTTCTTATGAATCTTGATATAGACGAGATAAAGCTCCCCGCAGAGGCAGAGCTTGCGCTTGAGGACAAGTGGATACTCTCCACCTTCAATCGAGTTGCCGGCGAGGTTCGTGAGAACATAGACGGTTATGAGCTCGGCATCGCGCTCTCCAAGCTCTACGATTTCATCTGGGATGTATTCTGCGATTGGTATATCGAGCTTGCAAAGCCGCGCCTTAACAATAAGGGAACAAAGGAGAACGAGACGGCTCAGAACGTCATCGCGTACGTGCTTTCGAACACGATGAAGCTCCTGCATCCGTTCATGCCCTTTATCACCGAGGAGATCTGGCAGTCGCTTCCGCACGAGGGTGACAGCATCATGATAAGCAGCTATCCCGAGCGCACCGACGCACTCGACTTTGCAGCCGAGGAGGAGCAGATGTCCCGCCTCATCGCGCTGATACGCGCGATAAGAGCTCGCCGCGCCGAGATGAACGTTCCGCCGTCAAAGAAGGCACCGATATATATCGTTTCCGATCACAAGGATGCCTTCGGAGAGGAAAACGTACACTTCTTCACCCGTCTTGCATCGGCATCGTCGGTAGAGTTCTGCGACAGCTACGAGTCGGAGAATGCGGTACGCATAATAACCGACTCGGCGGTAGCTTTCATTCCGCTTGCCGACATAATAGATCTCGACAAGGAGAAGGAGCGCTTAAACAAGGAAAAGGAAAAGACGATA